>NZ_KE386878.1:177035-418755 GCF_000429305.1 Desulfovibrio inopinatus DSM 10711 | reverse complement strand
AGGGGGTTCGGGGGAGAGGGGAGGAGAAGAGGGGGGAAACCCCTTTCCTTAAAAGGGGTTGCTTCCCTCTTTTCCTCTTCTCTCCCCCGACCGTCGGAGACAAACCAGATCAAATTAAACCAAACCTATCACCTACACTTCAAACAGCATTTCCAGGTCTGTTCGGGTGAGTGACTTCCAGGCTTGTTGGCCGGGGATGATGGCTTCGGCCACGCCTTTTTTCATGTCTTGCAGCTTGAGGATTTTTTCCTCGACTGTGTTTTGGCAAATCATCTTATAGGCGAAAACTTGCCGCTTCTGCCCGATACGGTGGGTTCGGTCGGTGGCTTGGTTTTCCACGGCCGGGTTCCACCAGGGATCGTAATGAATAACGTAGTCCGCACTCGTCAGGTTGAGACCGGTCCCACCGGCCTTGAGCGAGATGAGGAAGATGGGGATGGACTCGTCATTGTTGAACCGATCGACTTGGTCGAAACGATCCTTACTCGACCCGTCGAGATAGGCAAACGGCGTCTTGCTGATCTGCAACCACGACCGGATGATATGAAGCATCTGGACGAACTGCGAGAAGACAAGCACCTTGTGGCCTTCCTCGATGATGTCGGTGACAAGATCCTTGAAGGCGTCGAACTTGCCGGAGGGCAGGTTCGTGTTCACGCCGGGCATGTCGAGCTTGAGCAAACGCGGGTGACAACAAATTTGCCGTAACTTGAGCAAGGCGTCGAGGATGGACATCTGGCTCTTGGCAATGCCTTTCTCGTCCACGGTCTTGAGCACCTGATCCTTGAGCTTCTTGGCCAGGGCGGCGTAGAGATCGACCTGCTCGTCCATGAGATTGCAGTAGTAGACGTTCTCGACCTTGGGCGGCAGATCCTTGGCCACTTCGTTCTTGGTACGCCGCAAGATGAAGGGCTTTACCCGACCGCGCAAGTAGTTGAGGGTTTCTTCGTCGCCGTCCTTGATGGGCTTGACGATACCACGCTGGAAGGCATTCTGACTGCCCAGGAAACCGGGCATAAGGAATTCGAAGAGTGACCACAGCTCGAACAAATTGTTCTCGATGGGCGTCCCGGACAAGCACAAGCGCAGGGAAGCGTTGAGCTTGCGAACGGAGCGAGCCGTGATGGTATTCGGATTCTTGATGTTCTGGGCTTCGTCGAGAATGATGGTGGCGAAATCAAACTTGAGCAATTCATCCAAGTCGCGACGCAACAACGCATAGGTTGTGATGACGAGATTGGATGAAGCGATTTTCTTGAACAAGCCTTCACGCTTGGCCCCATAAACAATGAGGCACTTGAGGTCGGGCACGAACTTCTGTGCTTCCCGTTCCCAGTTGGGCAGGACGGAGGTAGGCACAATGATGAGGTTGGGGGAGTCGACACCGCGTTCATGCAGGTGTTGGATAAACGACAACGTCTGAATCGTTTTCCCCAGGCCCATTTCGTCGGCCAGAATACCGCCGAATCCATAATCACGCAGAAAGTTGAGGTAACTCAAGCCTTGCACCTGATAGGGACGCAGGGTGGCGCTCAACCCGTGAGGCTGCTTGACCTGGACGATTTCCTTGAAGTCGTAAATCTTCTGCTTGAGATTATTCCAAAAGGAGTCCGTACGCAGATTGGGCATGTCTTCGACAAGCTTGTCGAGCACCGGTGCCTCAAACTGCTTGAACCGCTTCGCGGGCGGCTTCTCCGGATCGTATCCCAGCGATTTGAGCTTGTGAGCCAGCTTGTTGAGCCAGGATTCGGGCAGACTGGTGTAGGAGCCGTCTTTGAGCTGTACATAACGCTTGCCCTGGGTCCAGGCCTTCCAGATTTTTTCGATGGGGACTTTCTGGTCGTCGTACTCCACGGTGAGTTCGAGATTGAACCATTTATCCTCTTCATCGGATTCGACTTCGGCCACCACATTGGGCTGGGTAAGACGAACTTTGTACCGGGTCAGGTTCTTTTCACCATAGACACGATATTTCTCGACCAACTTGGGATAGGCGTCGAGCAGGAAGGCAATGGCTTCTTCGGGTTCGAGAAACCAGTTGGCATAATTGCGGGGCTGAAAATTCATGTCCGTCAGGATGGTGATGAGATCGTTCTCGGCATCCTGATCACGGGCAAGCAAATAGGCCTTGCCATCATATTGATAACTGCCCGTCTGCAATTCCGGGTTGGGACCTTCCAGCGTAATTTCACCGTGTTCGGTCTCGTAAATGTTCTGCACTTTGAGGGTGAGCAGGCTGCCTTCTTCATCGAGAAAGAGCTTGGGCAGATAATTTGCTGGCACAAAGATGGGTTTCATCTTTTCCAGGAAGGCTTCCTGACCATGGATTTCCGAGACCGGGAGACGTGTCCAGACGCGGTCCAGAAATTCCGAAACTTCGGCGGTGCCAACCATGGGATTTTGCTGAACAAGCTCTTGGACAAGATTGGATTGCAACGAGGTCTGAACGGGGTAAAAACTCTTGTTCCACAAGACCCACAACGGCATTTGCCCGTAAAAATAGACTTCCTGGCCTAAAATGGAAAAGGGCGGTTTGCCGGCTCGGCTCAAGAGAATGTCAAAGGACAATCCTTCTTCGGTGAGCAGTGGGGAGAGCTTGAGCCGCATGGTTTTCTTTTCGATGCGTACCGGCTGTTCGGAGTCGCGCCAGAACAAATAGTAATCCTTGCCCACGGCCCAGAGAAACCAGGTCAACAATCCGGGCGGAATTTCAACGCGGTGTCCGGCATAGTCGAGCAGGTGGGCGATCTGATCGGCGACTTTCGGCAAATTGGGGGCGGATTCGCACCATTCAGGGTTGCGAATGATGTGTTCCAACGAGATTTCGTTATGCACGGTGGACAGGCCGGACTTGTTTTGTCTGGCTCGGAAAAACGCAACCTGCAATCGGCCGTGTTCGGGATAAAACCGATAGATGAGATAATGCCGACCCGGTTCGGGTTCGGGCTCGGTGGAAAAGAAGGACCGGAAGGTTTGTCGCCATTCCCCACGCGGCTTGACCTGCGTTGTTTCTTCTTCTTTGACATCCTCGAACGACTGTTTCGCCTTGAGGGCCGCCGCCCCGATATGACGGCAGACGCCGGAAAAAGAGTCGGGGCAATTGCAATAGTAATTCACGGTGCCGTCTTTGAGATTGACACCAAGTTCGGAAGAGTAGACTTGAAAGTCTTCCCCCTGAATTTGCGCATCGATATCTAAATAGTGGTCCCGCGGTTTGATATTAAGTTTCTGCACGCCGTTTTGGGCGAGAATAGAATGGGAGCCGTCCAGGATATATTCCGGGACGGTTTCACGGATAAAGGATTCCAGGACTTTCTTGGCTCGAGTCCCGTCGACATCATGAGACATGCTACAGCCATCTCCTTACAAGATGAAAATATACCCGAAAGATTCGGGGGAGGAAGACTTTACTTTAAGGCGTTTCTTGCGTGATACTTGCAACCGGACAATGATGTCCTTTTGTGAAAGTTCTGACAACAAGGAATGCCAATATTACTTTGATTATTTTTGGCCTATTTTCAAGTCTTCACGCCATGAAAATGCAAATAAAGATGAATACGCTTGTTTTTCTTGGGCTTTTCTTTGCCTTTTTTTATGCCTTCGCAGTGGGGAAGGGCATAGTTTGGGCCGATTCGGGGGCAGACCAATGCGTTCCCCGCGAAGCCGCTCATGTTGGTGGCCGCATTGTACGTGCCAGCTTGGCCGATGCGACGACGTTGTTGCCTCCATTGGCGACGGACGAAGCGTCATTCGATATCATGAACCAGGTGTATGTGGCGCTGGTCCGTTATGATAAAGATCTCAACCTCGTGGATTGGGCCGCCCGATCACATGAAGTGATCGAGAACGGAACCGCCATCCAATTTACGCTGCGTGATGATATCCGATGGACAGACGGGACACCATTGACCGTGGCCGATGTACAATTCACGTACAAATGTATGATCGACCCCAAAACTCCAACGGCTTATGCCGAAGATTTTCTCAACGTTGCCAGCCTTGAACAGACGGGGCCGTGGTCCTTTGTCGTGCGCTATAAAGAAGTGCGCGCCGACTCTCTGGCAACCTGGGCGTTTCCCATCCTGCCTGCGCACCTGCTGGAGGGGACCAATATTACCAAAAGTACGCTTGGTCGCAAGCCCATTGGTGCAGGCCCATTTGTTTTGTCTTCCTGGAAAACCGGACGGCATATCGTGTTGCGTGCGAATCCCGATTATTTCTTGGGTCGACCGTATATTGATGAGGCGGTTATTCGGGTTATTCCCGACGACGCGACCATGTTTTTGGAACTTTCGGCCGGGAATATCGACGTCATGACCTTGTCACCGTTGCAGTATATGCGCCAGACAAGCGGGCCGGCATGGGATCGAAAGTTTGTGAAAATGCGCTATCTCGATGCCAGCTACATCTATTTGGCCTATAATCAGAAACATCCATTTTTCAAGGATGTGCGCGTACGCCGGGCCATCGCCCATGCCGTCGACAAGCGCGAAATCATCAAGGGTGTACTCCTTGGTCAAGGCGTGCCAGCTAGAGGACCGTATATGCCGGGAACATGGATGTATAATACCCGGATTCAGGACTATGACTACAACCCGGAAAAGGCCCGGGCACTGTTGGCCGAAGCCGGATTCGTCGACACGGATGGAGATGGCATTGTGGAGCAAGACGGTCGTCCCTTTGTGTTCACCATTCTCGTCAATCAGGGCAATATGCGTCGCGCCAAGATAGCAGCCATCATACAATATCGTTTGGCGTTTGTCGGCATTCGGGTCACGGTGCGGACGGTGGAATGGGCCGCCTTTATCAAGAATTTCGTCAATACGGGGCGTTTCGATGCGGTGGTTCTGGGTTGGAATATTCTACCCGATCCGGATATTTTCGACGTATGGCATTCCTCCAAAATCGATGGTGGTCTTAATTTTATTGCATTCAATGATCCGGAACTTGACCAATTACTTGAGACCGGCCGCACAACACTTGACCGCTCTGAGCGCAAGCGTATGTATGATAGAGTGCAAGTCATATTACACGAAAAACAGCCGTATCTGTTTTTGTACGTGCCCTATGCCTTGCCCATTGTATCGAGTCGCATTAAGAACGTTTGCCCGGCACCAGCCGGTATTGATTATAATTTTGACCGATGGTGGGTGTCAGCCCCCGACAACACACAAGCCCTGCAGAAGTAATAACTATGATTCGGATTCATGAAATAATAGAGAAGATATCGTCGTATCTCAACGAAGCTGATGTGGCTCTCGTACAAAAGGCCTATGTGTTCTCGGCTCGGGCTCACTTGGGACAAACCCGCCTTTCGGGTGAACCCTATTTGTCGCACCCTCTTGAAGCAGCCAATATTTTAGCGGATATGCGGCTCGATGCGGCCACCATCGCAGCGGGACTCCTGCACGATACGGTTGAAGACACCCAAACTACGGTGGACGAACTGGAAGAACTCTTCGGCGAAGAAGTGGCCGACATCGTAGATGGCGTCACGAAGATCAGCCTGATGACCTTCGACTCCAAAGAAGAAGCTCAATCCGAGAATATTCGTAAGCTCATTCTCGCCATGGCCGAGGATATCCGAGTCGTGCTCGTGAAGCTGGCGGACCGGCTGCATAATATGCGCACGCTTGATTTTCAGAAGCACTACAAACAAGCGCTCATCTCCCGAGAAACCCTTGAAATCTATGCTCCTCTGGCCAGCCGCCTGGGCTTGTACCGCATCAAAACCGAACTCGAAGACCTGAGCCTCAAATATCTCAAGCCGGATGTCTATGCCCAGATTAATGAGGGTATTGCCAAAAGCCATACGGCCGGTGAAGTCTATATTGAAAGAGTCATTCAGTTTATTGAAAGTCTTCTCGATGAAAACAGCATCAAGGGGCGGGTTTATGGACGGCGCAAACATATTTTCAGCATTTACCACAAAATGAAGCAGCAAGGCCTGACGCTTGATCAGGTCTATGACATCATTGCTTTCCGCGTCATCGTCCGTTCGCTCAAAGATTGTTATGCCGTGCTCGGACTGGTTCACTCGCTGTGGAAGCCGGTCCATGGTCGGTTCAAAGACTATATTTCGATGCCGAAAAACAACATGTATCAGAGCTTGCATACCACGGTGGTGGGGCCGGAGGGCGAGCGCATCGAAATTCAAATTCGTACCGATGAAATGAACCAACTCGCCGAGTTCGGTGTGGCTGCACACTGGCGCTACAAAGAAAAAGGCAAGGGCGGGTTCAAAGCCAAGGACGTAGAACGTTTCACCTGGCTACGCCAGATCATGGACTGGCAACGTCATACCAACGACCCTCGCGAGTTCATGACGACGCTACGCTACGACCTGTTTCAGGACGAGGTCTATGTCTTTACGCCGCAGGGTGAGGTCAAAGAACTTCCCGAAGGTGCCACGCCGATCGATTTTGCCTACCTCATTCATACCGAAGTCGGTGACCATTGCGCCGGCGCGAAGATCAACGGCCGACTGCAACCGCTGGCTACCGCGCTCAAGAACGGGGATACGGTCGCCATTTTTACGGATAACCACCGCACCCCGAGCCGTGACTGGCTCAAGATCGTCAAAACCGCCAAAGCACGCACCCGCATTAAGCACTGGATTCGTACGGAAGAACGCTCTCGCAGCATTGCCCTGGGTAAGGAAATGCTGGAGAAAGAAGGCCGCAAGGTGGGGATAAACCTGCAAAAGGTCCACAAAGACGGCTCCTTAGACGAACTCGCCAAAGACTTTTCTTTTCCGAATGCCGATGAGCTCTTTTCGGCCGTGGGCTATGTCCGCATCACGGCGCGTAAAGTGCTTGGTCGATTGCAGGCCAAGAACGAAGAGGCCAAACCAGGCACCGGACAGAAAGTCGAGCCGGTCAAAGAGACGAAAAAGAAGGACACGGCCAAAGAGCCGGGATCGGATTCGGTGCGAATCAAGGGCGTTGACGATGTGCTGGTTCATTTTGCCGGTTGCTGTCATCCGCTGCCCGGTGAACCGATTGTCGGCTATATCAGCCGGGGCCGTGGGGTTGTTGTGCATACTCACGATTGTCCCAACGTGGCAACCTTCGAACCGGAACGGCTGCTGCAAATTTCCTGGGAAGGCGAAAGCGACCATCCCTATCCGGCCAAGATTGAACTCATCACCAAGAACAAGCCGGGCGTCCTGGCCAATATTGCCAACCTCATGGCTCATGAAAGCGTCAATATTTCCTCGGGGACATTCCGTTCAACCGTGGAAGGGAAAACGAATATCGAGTTTACGGTTGAAGTTAAAGATTCCGATCACCTGTATCATGTTATGGAGATGATGCGGAAAATTGAGGATGTACACGAAGTAACGCGTCATGTCGTACATGGTCCGGTGTCGCAGAATCGGGACTCATAACCGTCCTCATTCACCTCGACATCAGGAGATGGCATGGGTTTTCAGATTCAGGACATTCTTCATGGTAAGGCCAAGTCTCTCATTCACCTGGAAACCGACCCGGGCCTTGGTTGCACGGAACCTGCCGCCATTGGGTTGGCTGCGGCGTCCGCCGCGTCTCTACTGCACAATCCACCAGAAAACATTGTTCTGACAACTGACCCGAACCTGCATCGCAATGCAATGGGCGTGGTCATTCCCAACTCCGGGGGCAGGACGTCCATTGCGTTGGCCGCGGCGATGGGAGCCATGGCCGGTGATCCGGCAAAGCGGTTGCAAGTGTTTGCCTCCATTGAACAGGACGGTCTCGACAAGGCGCTTGCTCTGGTTGCCGCGGGTGGGGTCACGGTGGAGATTGACCGCGCACAAGAGGCGTTGTTCGTCAAGGTCGTCATCACTGCCAAAGACCAGCAAGCAACCTGCCTGATTGAAGGTCGCCACGATAATATTGTTTCCCTTACATTAAACGGCGAGGCCGTGACGGACAGTCCCCTGTTGAGCGCGCAAACAGCTGATGGTCCGGAACCGTTGACGGAGCTGGAATCCTGGCTGATGAGCCTGAGCCTGGATTCCATGATCGACCTGCTGGATGACCTGGACGAGGACGATTTCGCCTACATGCGTCAGGGACTGCATTTGAATATGGCGCTTGCTGAATATGGTCTTAAACACGGTCCTGGTTTAGGCGTTGGCAGAACACAGCTTTCTCTTATGCGCCAGGGGCTTTTACATGAAGATATGCCGCTCCATGCCGGCACAGTGGCCGCCGCGGGCATTGACTCCCGCATGGGCGGCGTCAGTCTGTCGGCCATGACTCTTGCCGGAAGCGGTAACCAGGGTATTGCCGCCAGCACGCCCATTGCCGCGGCCAGTGAATTTATGACTATCGAGGATGAAGCCCTGATCTATAAGGCGCTCACCCTGAGTGCCATGGTGACGTGCCTCGTCAAAGCTCGCGTGGGTCGACTTTCGGCCATTTGCGGGAGTGCGATTGCCGGGGGCGCGGGCGTGGCTGCGGGTGTCTGTTATCTCTTGGGCGGAACGACACAAAAAATCGGCGGCGCCATCACCAATCATATCGAGAATACATCCACCCTCATTTGCGACGGCGCCAAGACGAGTTGCGCCCTCAAGGTCGGCGATGCGGCAAGTTCAGCCGTGAAAAGCGCCCTACTTGCCTTGAATGGCGTCATTGTCAGCCCCATTGACGGTATCGTCGGGCGCAGTGGCGAAGAATCCATTGCCAATCTGGGGACATTGTCCGCGAAGGGCATGCAAGGCATGACACCGGCTATCTTAGACATCATGCTGGCGAAGTGTCCGTGAGCGTTTCTCGCTGTTGGTCTTTCACTCTCACGCTCATTTGAACGACGCAGGAGATAGCATGCGCACATCTGGCCAACCTGTGCTGACCGTGGCGTTAATGGTGACGGGAAATTTGTTAGGGGCGGGGATTTTGGCGTTGCCCATCAATCTCGGTCCCGCCGGTATTCTGCCGGCAACCGTGGGGATTATTCTTGTTTGGGCACTGATGCTCTTGTCTTCGTATATTCTGGCGGATCAAAAGGAATTGGTCACCGGCGAGACCGGAGGCCTGCCGTCATTTTTCGCATTGAAACTCGGCCCCATCGGCAAATGGGTCGCTGTGGTTTCCGATCTCATCATCCTCTACGGCGTCCTCACCGCCTATCTTGTGGGGGTGACGTCTATTCTCGTGAACCTGTTCAATCTTGAGCAGGGATGGGTGATCACGCTTGGATTCTTCGTGATTGTGGCCGGACTGACAAGTTTCGGCACGGCCATATTGCGCCGGTGTAATGCCGTGATCATGATCGTTATGGTGGCGACCTTCCTCGTGTTGTCGGCAATGGTGCTGCCGGAGGTCGATATTGCTCGTGCGATGCCGTTGCAATGGGGATTTCTCCCTGCGGCGTTGCCGGTGGTGCTGACCGCGTTTTTGTATCACAACCTGATACCTACGGTATGCAGAGAATTGGGCCAGGACAGAGGAGCGGTGCGCAAAGCCATGTATATCGGGTCGCTCATCGGGCTGGTCATGAATTTGTCGTGGACCGTGGTTGTGTTTTGTGCCTTGCCCATGGAGGGACCGGATAACATCAGTATTCTTCATGCATTCCAGGTGAATCTTCCAGCAACCGTTCCATTATCTAAGCTCCTGCAATCATCGTTATTTACCAATGTGGGCCTGGTGTTCGCCATTTTGTCCATGACGGCCGCATTCATGGCCAATGGTGTGGCGCTGTTGGATTTTTTGAAAGACCTGAGTTCCAATACCTTCCACGTTGATCATAAACTCGTGATTTGGATTGTGGCCTTTATTCCGCCGCTTTTCGTGTCGCTGGCCTATCCGGATGTGTTTTTGGTGGCGCTCAATGTCGTGGGCGGAATCGGCGTCTGTATCTTTTTCGGCATCCTGCCCAGCATTTTGCTGTTGCGCCAGAAGAGTACGAAAAGCAAAATGTTAGGATGGATCATGCTTGTCCTCTTCGGTCTCATCCTGCTTTTCGAACTCGGTCAAGAATTTGGCCTGACCCACATCGACCCGGATGTGGATTACTGGATACAACAACCCTTTGGGGGATAACACCGGTAGGTACGGTATGCTTTTCATGATCGGTGAGCCGTCAAGTTTTTCCTGACTGCTCATCGATCGTGGGCATCGTACACAACGTCGTGTTGCACCTTTGCGAATCGCGCCCTTCATTTTTCTTCATAATTTGCTCCACAGAAAATCATTTATTTTTTCCCATATTCGTTGGGGTGTCTTTACGTTCACCGTATGCAATGTATGTGTTAAGTACGCTAAAAACGTATTTTGATTGACAATTACGTATGCTTCACATATAATCACCTTGGATTGTTTGGTTTTTTATCAGGTGGTTTCTGCATACCTCCAGACAGAGCGATTCATGCGGTCAATCGACCGGAACACTCACTACGTCCAACAAGAAAGGCGGTGAACGAATGGGGAAGGCACCGGCGTTTCAGTTTTATCCCAAAGACTGGCTATCGGATGCCAGTTTGCGGATGTGCTCTCCGGCAACGCGAGGGATTTGGATCGATTGTTTATGTCTTATTCCAATTCTAATTCGAAATAGCTTTAATAATCCATTGCCAAGCTACAATGGATTTGACTCGTTTATGGTCAGTTTCAAGATTTGAGAGTGAGCTGACAAGATGATTTTCCAAGCTGGCAAGATCATCAAATACTCTATTGTGAAAGTATTTTTCTTTTACTTCGTCCCATATATGCTCCACGGGGTTGAGTTCTGGAGAATATGGTGGTTGTATAATGAGTTTGATATTCCATGGAATGATCAAGGATTTACTTTTGTGCCATCCAGCCCCGTCAGCAATCATAAGGATGCGTTCATTCGGATAACGCGAACTCACTTCGTTCAGGAAAATTTGCATGCATGATGTCTTGACATATGGAAGAACGAGGCTGTCCATATTTCCTTCCAAGATACTTACAGCTGAATAAGCATATGTATATTGTTGAGAAATCATTGTTTTACATATTGGTCTTTCCGGTTTGGGGCACCAGCAACGCCGAGCTTCAGAGATCAAGCCAAATCGTGCCTCATCTTGGAACATGAGTCTCAGCGGAAGATCTTCTTGCCATCCTTGTGTGTTATCTTGGACTATGAATTTGAGTTTTTTTTCCAAGCCTCTTGCGCCTCGACATCCGCCGCTACATGACGTTTATCGGGAGCCAGTTTTCGCCAGCCATGTCGGTGCAAGAGGTTGTAGGCTGAGGAAAGAGGAATCTTTCGCCCAAGCCGTTGTTCGAGGGCCCGATGTATCTCGGCTACGACGAGGATTTCTCCTTCCTTTGCTTTTTGAAGAAATGGCTCAAGGAAATCTTTTTCTGCTTCAGGTGTTAGGTTTTGACGCCTTCTTCCACCTGTTCCTGGTTTTTGGTTGACCGTACAGGCACCACTCTGGATGAATTCAGTCCTCGCTTGGGAAGTCCATCGTACAGAGCGACCTATCAAAAGAGCCGTTTGTTCAAGAGAAATCCCCATTTCTAAAGGGAAAATAACAGCCTGGAGCTGACGGAGTTCGTCGACAGTCTTCGCTTTGTTTAAAGCGCGTTTGGCTTGTTCAAGAAGCTCGTTGCCTTTTGGAATTCGTCCCATATGTATCTCCTTACGAAGATCTACTATGGCATGCTGGAGTTAGAATTGGAATTACGTTTTGTGGAGTCATCTCAAGATTTCTATTGAACAGGAAGCGATCCTACAGAAACTTTCTCCATCATACCAGAGATATGGCACTTTGAGCCTGATTAACCGTCTAGCGTGAGATTTGTTTCCAGAAGCCGCGTGGCGGCTCTCATCACCCGTTGCTACGGGAGAGAAAAGACAAAGATATTGCGATGATCGGTACAACGACAGGACCGATGCGACTCTTTTTTTACTCTTTATCCAAGTCATCAAACAGAAAATGGGTGTGCCCGACACCGAGCACACCCATTCCGATATGAACTGTCAGGAATTGGATCTAACGACGCTTACTTTTAAAGGCAACCCGAAAACATGCTATTGCCCCACCCCACGTAATGCCAAGACCCAAAAGCATCATAATAATTGCATTGGTCGTCATATATTATCTCCTTTTCAGGAATCTTTGATTCGTATTGATACTCTCTGCAAACGCATGGTCCTTTCGTGCTAAAATAATGGCAAAGACACTGCAGAGAAACAGATTGGACCAACCAAACGTGAGCGTTGCTGTTGTCGAGTATCCACCATAGCTTGTGGAGATGTCTTCTATGAAGTTGGAAATGAGCATAAATCCAAGCATGGCAGGGACAAGAAAACGCAGACTATTTGTCCACAACATGCCGACGTTGATTTCAGACACCCTATTTGCATGGATGCGAAGTTCATCAATATTGCAGAACCAGACAACAAACAGGATTTCGACAAGACCGCCGATGAGCACACCAAAATTGTTGATAAAGTGATCAACAATATCCAACAACAAGAGCCCCCCACCCGTTGTAAAGGCAATACTGATCAAAAATCCGGTAACACAAAAGATCGTCGCCGCTTTTTTACGCGATATGTCGATTTTATCCATAAGTGCCGCAACAACGACTTCGTTCAGAGAAATCATAGAGGAGAGGCCGGCAACACAGAGCGCAAGAAAAAACAAAATGCCGAAAAATGCCGGAGCAGGCATCAAGTTAATCGCCGTCGGTAAGGTGATAAAGGCCAACCCCACACCGGAACCAGCGACTTCACTAACGGGAACACCCTGTTGATGTGCCATATAGCCGAGCACGCTGAAAATCATGATACCGGAAATGATACTGAATCCGCAGTTGATAAAGACGGTCATGCAGGCATTATTATTGATATCTGAGTCTTCAGGCAGGTAACTGGCGTAAGACAACATGATGCCAAATCCGATGGACAAAGAATAAAAAATCTGTCCAAAGGCGTCGGCCCACACTTTACCATCCAATGTTGCGGAAAAATCGGGTTTAAATAACCAGTTGAGCCCCTCAGTTGCACCGGGAAGCATCAACCCTCGACCGATGAAAATGAAAACAAGCAAAAAAAGCAACGGCATGAAAATTTTATTGATCCGTTCAATTCCACTTTTCACACCGGTAAACACTGCAATGTAGGTAAAAAGCCATGCTGCCGCAGTCGCGAATAATATTGCGGGCTGCACCCCACCCATGTCCAGAGGGGAATCGGTGAGTCCCAGAAATTCTCCGTAAAAAAACGCCTTCGGATCCGCGCCCCAACCTTGAGACACGGCAAGAAAACAGTAATTGATGGCCCAGGCGACAACAACGACATAGTATGTTGTGATGATAAAGGACACCACGACCTGCCACCAGCCGAGCCATTCCCATTTTTTCGAAATCGAGGAAAATACCTTCGGGGCAGATCCCTTAAATTTTTGCCCAAGAGCAAATTCAAGAATCATAAGCGGGATGCCCGCGGCAAGCATTGCCACGAAATACGGAATAAGAAAGGCGCCGCCTCCGTTTTCATAGACCATATAGGGAAAGCGCCAAATGTTACCAAGACCGATAGCGGAGCCCACAGCAGCCATGATAAAGCCAGTCCGGGACCCCCATGTTTCTCTTCCATGCATGTTATTTCATCTCCGTTCAAAAAAAGTTGGCCAACCTCTCGCAACTTTTTTGTGAAGTCAACCCACGACACAAATGCAGTGAACCGTTAGCACTTCACCATTGAAAGGAGTCGAATTTGTTCGTCGACGTCTGATCTCGGCTTCAATCGATGCATTGATACTTCTTCTTGATCCACTTCAGAAATCGTCCAAACACGCTAGCGCCGATATTATTACCGTGAAAGGGTTAGGGACGTCTCCAAATTCACATTTGATTCAACAGGAGTTTGTACTCTCCGGAGCGATTCAGTGTGTTTTCTGTACTCCGGGTATGATTATAGCGACGAAAGCATTGCTGGCTGTAAACTCCGACGAAGAGACTCGGAAGTGGTCTGATACATTCGACCACTTCCGAGTCCTTATAATTGCATCGAAAACGAGGCGTTCTTCTCTTCCACTTCCCAACGTTTCCTGATGAGATGAGTACCTGAAATATCTTACCGAAGACGCGCCTCGTCTTCGGCAATCAAAATTCGTAACGCAAAGCAGCGTTGAGGGACGGTACATCTTCTCGGGAGTATTCTTTGTGACCTTCTCCACTTTCTCGGTATAGCGACATACCTCCCTGAAAATTCCAGGCACCTCCAAAGCTGAATTTCAAGGATTCTGTCGGAGAAATGTCGACCCATAATCCTGTGGAGTATCCGAAGAACTCGACATATCCCTTGCGACGCACACTGCTCTTGTCAGCTAATCGGTACAAACCGTATTCTACCTCTCCTGTCAGACGCAGTCCAATCACGTTGTTGAGTTGGAAGGCGATATGTGAATACGGAAAACCGAGTTCGAATTCCATCCCATCAAGAGCACGGGGGCGATACATTATGTCCAACACTGGAAATGGATACGATTTGATTTGATGCCATACGACTCCAGCCCCAAGGCGTACGGCCCATTCGGGCGACGGCGTCCAAACGCCCCCACCGCCTGCTGTAATCCCGAGAGAACCGCTAATTTCTTTTTCATACGACGCAGACGCGTCAACCCAAGCAAAATAATCAAATCGTTTGCTCAACGCTCCAGAATGATGCAGGCCGATACCGACTCGATTCAGCCCTTCCCATGGAGATGAATGCCCGTTGCCAAAAGGCAGACGGTTCGTCTTGTACCACGAATAGAAATCGCGACGAACCGAAACATTGACAGTTATATAGTCCGTTTTCAATGAAACATCCGCTCCAGCCCGTATCCGTCCAACTTTTCCCGAGCCGCCATTGATCGAAGCCGGCAAATCTATGACACCATTCCCTGCAATCGGCATTTTTATTTCATCATCAGCCCACGAGAAACATGGGACAAGCAAGGCCAAAAGAAAAAATCCCATACCAAAATACAACAAAGGGAACTTCCCCCGCATCCATAATCGTTCACCCAAACTCCAACAAAGACCCTGTAGTCGATGATGTTGCGTTGTCACTCCATGCAGTACATTCATGTTTCTCTCCATGTTTTCAACACTTTTGTCACCGATCGGTGACATTTTGTTTAAAAAAACACCTCATACAACGTTCCCCGACGTGACGCATTCCACATCATTTCGATTAGACAAAGGTATTGCCAGATGTTCAGGTCTCAATCATATGTCACCAACAAGTGACATGGAATACATAAAAAAAACCGCACGGCACACCTTTCCTCTTCCACCAGTGAAGCGAGTGTATGCAGCGTCTACCGGCGACACTCCGTTTTCTGATCTAAAACCAGAGCAACAATTGTTCGAATCATGGATTCCAGACGAAGCCATCCGGCTTCATCGTCCAAATCAATGCCGGAAAATTCGGATAACGTTGCGGACCGTGTACCGAGGTGGTTGACTGCAGCCCCTATAATGGCTTGGAGCGCCAGAATATCGTGCCCTGCCTCAGTAGGGGGTGCCTGCAAGAGCTGCATAACCTCTGTCCAGCTTGATAAACGAACCGCGTCAAGAGCGTCAGTCAATTCGTTTTGTACCAAAAACCTCCAGGCCAAGACTTCACGGGCAAGCGGACGAGAACGCAATGCTCGAAGATAATTGACCGCGCCATCAGACAACTGTTGAGAAAACGTCTTTTGGGCAAATTCCTCTCTGTTCCCTCCCATAAGTTCGAGCGGTGTTGGCCAGAAACCATCCTGCTGACAAAATGAAGTCACCAACCCTTGAATATTATCAAAATAACGATAAATTAAGACTTTATCGACACCGGCTTCTCGAGCAACAGCGTTTATGCCAACACCTTCAAAGCCTTTTTGGGTTAACACTCTTCCGACTGCATCAATCAAGCGTGCTCTCGTTTCTTTACTTCCCCGTGCCATTATACAATCCTTGTGCACAAGATGTCACCCCATGGTGACACTGTCAACCATCATGTTAACAACAAGCAATCCATGAGGCCCAAAACGCGATGCTCACCTCGCCTTTCCGCTATGATGCGCACAACGTCAAGGTACACAACCGCGATCGAACATTATCATCGGCGCTCGTGTGATGCAAAAATACATCGCGCGATGCAATTTTGCTTCACTCAATCTTGCTTCTTAAAACACCCGAACGCGCCAATCCCCCCTTTCAACTCACCCTCTGCCCGATGCAATATTGCATCGTTTTATTGATTGATGACTGCAATCACGTTCGATTCACAACATACTCCTTCCAACACTATCCAGCTGAATTTAAAAGAAATATCAAAGAAAAATCAACCTTCCACGCTTTTCACATATTCCGGCACACTTATTGAGTACTATGTCACGCTTGACACAATCAACCGTGACAAACAATGCATCAATAATTTGGGGCCTTCATCGCAAACCACGAGCTATCAACAAATACGCCAGAGAATACAAATAATTGCGACAAACGCAATAAAGGAATGCAGACCACTCTGTAGCGTTTTTTTATCAACACGAGAAATCAATGGGCCTCAATATCTCTCCCTGTTCCTGTATATGAACCCAAATTGCTGAAGGAGTCGCCTGATGAAACGAGTGAACATGACAATCAACGGCCTGTCCCGTCAGGTTGTGACCAACGACACCAACGTGTTGCTGGATTTGCTACGAAAAGACTTACAACTTACCGGTACCAAACAATCCTGCGACCGCAAAGGACAATGCGGAGCGTGTATGGTGATCGTCAATGGTAAAACCGCGCTGTCATGTTTAACCAAAGTCAAAGACCTGGATGGCGCCGATATTATTACCGTGGAAGGGTTAGGGACGCCCCAAAATCCACATTTGATTCAACAGGCGTTTGTACTCTCCGGAGCTATTCAGTGTGGTTTCTGTACTCCGGGTATGATTATGGCGACGAAAGCATTGCTGGATGTAAATTCCGATCCCACCCCCGAAGAAATCAAAAAAGCACTACGTCGTAATCTGTGTCGTTGTACCGGTTATACAAAGATCATTGAAGCCGTACAGCTTGCTGCGCGATTCTTACGCAAAGAACTTACGCCAGAAAGCATCATGCCAGCCTCCGATGCTCCGGCAATGGGGACTTCGCATCCGCGGCGTTCATCCATAGAAAAAGCCTGTGGGACCGCACATTTTACGGCCGACATCCTCATTCCGGATGCCTTGGAACTCGCTGTATTACGAAGCACCGTCCCACATGCCACCATCGCCAAACTCGACACCACCAAAGCAGTGTCGATGCCTGGTGTGGCTGGTATTGTCACCGCCGCAGACATCCAGGGAACCAACATTCTCAAATATCTCCAAGACGATCGTCCGGTATTGTGCCATGACAAAGTGCATTATATCGGTGATCCCATCTGTATCGTCGCGGCCGCGACCAAGGCGCAGGCTGAAGCGGCATTGAAAGCCATTGAGCTTGAATTGGAAGAACTGCCCATATTGGGTCATCCTTTTCAATCCATGGAAGAAGGAAGCCTTCGCGTTCACCCCGACCGCGACAACGTGTGCTATGACCAACCGCAAATCAAAGGGGATGCCGACGCAGCGTTGTCCGATTCGGCTGCGGTCATCGAAGCTCGGTTTACCACCCAGATCAACCACCAGGCACCATTGGAACCCGAAGCAACCGTTGCCTACTTCGAAGAAGACGAAGATGCCGACCAGCCTAAGCTTGTAGTTATCGGACGCAGCATCAACATTCACTATCATATGGCCATGCTGCAGGCGGCAGTGGGCTGGGAGAACATGGCCTACATCGAGGCCTACTCCGGTGGACAATTCGGTATTAAAATCGATGTCATTTCCGAAGGCATTGCCGCAGCCGCAGCTGTCCATTTTCAACGAGCCGTACGCTATATTCCCAGCCTGCACGACAGCATGCTTATGACCTCCAAACGCCACGGTTTTACCATGGATGTCAAGCTGGCCGCAGATAACACCGGCAAACTGACCGCCTATCACAATGACTTCATAACCGATAACGGCGCATACTATTCTATCGGCCATGTCGTTGTGTATCGCGCGTTACTGATGCTTTCCGGATCCTACAACATTCCGAACGTCAAAGCGCGGGGACGCCTTGTATACACGAACAATCCATGGGGCAGCGCTGCCCGTGGCGCCGGAGCACCACAAGCCAACTTTGCTCTGGAATGTGCCATGGAAATGCTTGCCAACAAATTGGACATGGATCCATTCGAATTTCGCCTCCTCAACTCCTTGAAGGTCGGCGAAACCAAATCCACGGGACAAGGCGTCACAGAATGGCCTTTCCCAGAGGTCATGGAAAAAATTCGTCCACACTATGAACGTGCAGTTGCCGAAGCACGCGCCACCAGTACGGACACAAAATTGCGTGGAGTCGGGATTGGCACCGGTGCATTCGGCATCGGTGGCCCCAATGACAACGCCGTTGTAGCCGTTGAACTTGATGACGATGGAGGGCTCTCCATCTACGCAGCCGCAGCAGATCCGGGCGAAGGTAACGAATCCATGCTGCTGCAATTAGCCAGCGCCTTTATGAAAATGCCGCTGGATCGCATTCGCGTGAACACCCGTTCAACGGAATATACCGCCGCCAGTGGTGCAGCTGCAGGAAGTCGCATCACGTACATGATCGGCAATGCTCTGATTAATGGTCTCGAACAACTCAAGGCCGCCATGGATGAAACAGGGGCCAAGACTGGAGAAGATCTCAAAGCCGCTGGCCATCAAGCACGCTATCTGGGACGGAAAAAAACCGAAGTTGGTCCGCTCGATCCGCAAACCGGACAAGGCCCATCTTTTGAATCACAAGTCCATGCTGTCCAGCTTGCCGAAGTCGAAGTCGATACCGCTACAGGCAAAACCCGTGTGATCAAAATGACGACTGCTGTTGACGCTGGTCCCGTCATTCATCCTCAAAACTTAGTTGGCCAACTGGATGGTGGTATCGATATGGGGGTCGGCTGGGCACTGCGTGAACAATACATTGCCGGTCAAACCAAAGACTGGGTTTCCTTCAAATTCCCGACCATGGCCACCAGCTTTGATATGGAAACCATCATTCAGGAAACTCCGCGTCCCAAAGGCCCGCTCCAAGTTACGGGTATCGGCGAAATGTGCATGGTTCCCACAGCGCCGGCCGTCATCAACGCTATTTTCAATGCCACTGGAGCATGGATATGTGACTTGCCGGCAACACCGGATAAACTTCTTGCCGCAATGAACAGCGTCAACGCATAGAGCTTGTGTTACGCTAATGCCATAAATCTGGTACACGACGATTGAAAAACATATGCGTTCACAAACGTAAAGAAGAGGGAGCTTACAGCGAGGTCCACGACACAGGTGCACCAATCTGTGGCTTCCTCTTCATCTTCAAAAGGACTGCAGCCTCAAGCAGTGGACGGAAAAAGAGCATGACGGACACAGCACCCCAAAATCCTCACCAAACTCTCTTACGACTCGCCGGACAGGAGATCGTGTTTGACGAAGAAGGCTACTTCATGGACGATACCCAGTGGACGGAAGCAATATGCCGTGAACTTGCTGCACAAAACGGCTTGACTGAGATGCACGAAGAACATTGGCGTGTCCTCTATGCGTATCGCGACTACTATGCATACAACGGCCGTGCCCCACTGAATCGAGATCTCAAAAAAGCTACGGGGATGAGTGTCCTCACTATGGAACGTCTTTTTCCGGGAGGTCTTAAACTTGGAGCCCGCCGACTCTGTGGACTCCCCAACCCCAAGACATGCCAATGATCTATCTGGACAACGCCGCTACTTCGTATCCCAAAAACGAACCCGCTTTGCGTCGAGCGATGGAGCGTTACCTTGCTCTTGGCGCATCTCCCGGACGTGGGGGATATGATCGTGCCGTAGAAGCCGAAGAATTAGTCTCCTCAATCCGCCAAAACATTGCCACCTTTTGTCATGCCCCAACCGGCAGTCACACCTGTTTCGCAGCGAATGCCACTGACGCTCTGAACACCCTCATTCAGGGAATGGCAGATGGCACTTCACATATCGTCTCGACTCGGCTTGAGCACAATTCCGTACTTCGTCCTCTGCGTCACATGCAGTATAACGATTTACTTGAGGTCGATATTCTTGATTTTGATGATCGAGGTTTCGTCTCTGTCGAATCCATAGAAGCAGCCCTGCGTCCCCATACCAAAGCCGTCATTATAACACATGCTTCCAATGTCTTGGGAACAGTGCAGCCTCTGATTAAAATAGGTGCCATGCTCCACAGACACGGTGTTGCCTTGTGCGTGGATGCCTCGCAGAGCGTCGGTCATCTTCCCATCGACATGCAGGCAGCGCATATTGATGCACTCGTATTCACTGGACACAAAGGCCCGGCCGGTCCCACCGGCATAGGAGCACTCGTGCTCGACCCCTGTCTTGACGTGAAACCGTCACGTTTTGGCGGCACGGGAGTTGATTCCCACAATCCGTTTCAGCCGACTGAATACCCTGCTCGTCTGGAATCAGGAACACAGAATATGTTAGGAATCATTGCTCTGGAGGAATGTCTTCGCGATCTGTCGATTCACACACAAAGCATTCGTTTGAAAGAAGAAATGCGCCTGTTGAAGCGGCTCTTTGGAGCCCTTGTCAAACTCCCCGGCGTGAGGGTGTACGGAGGGCACGACATGGAAAAGCAGGTTCCACTTCTCAGTTGCACGGTAAATGATATGAAAGCAGCCGATGTCGGAGCAGTACTTGATGGTGACTTCGATATAGCCGTACGCACAGGTTTACACTGTGCTCCTTTGGTTCATGAACGCCTCGGTACGGCTCCATACGGAACGGTACGCTTCAGTCTGGGATCGCATACAACGGATGCCGACATTGATGCGGCCATAGAGGCGATGCAGGAAATCGCACAGTCATGTGGTTCATCTTAATAAATACATACATACGACGATCGGAGAAAAAACGAAATCGTCATACCGTCAGATCCTGAAGAGTGTCTTTTTCTGTCGCGGTTATTTCCTGAGCAATCTGTTTGATTTGTTCACGCAACCACATATTCCCTGGGTCACGTTCTTGTGCGGCATTCCAGTATAAATTCAGCATAAAACGCGTATCGGGGAGCGGAACTGGCAGAATATTCAACGGCAACCCATGAATACATTCTCTCGCCACTCTCTCCCCTATGTGTGCAATACAGTCAGACCCAGCCACCAGCTTCGGAATCAGTGTCTCTTGTTCTATAGTTAGTACAATATTACGACCAGCACGGCCAAAATTAACATACATATCAAGAGGATCCCCCGAAGAATCCTTCAGACACAACGAAATGAACTCAGCCTGTTGATATTGTTCCTTTGTAATGCCCTCTTTGAATTCAGGGTGGCCGCGACGCACGATGAGTACATCTCTATCCTCAAGGAGTCGGCAATACCTGATATGCCGCCCATAGGGCTGTTCAATACCGATCAATGCATCAATGCCTCCTTCACTGAGCAATTCTTCACGATTTTCGATAGTTGTCTGTCGAATCCGTAAACAAATCCCTGGAGCGAGACGCCGAATGCGCTCCAACAAAGATGGCAACAGCACAACAACGCCATAGTCCCCCATCCCTAATGTAAACTCACGTTGACTCCTTGCCGGATTGAAACGATCACGATCGAATACGACCGACTCAAGCATACTCAATGCTCGAGACACATCAGGGTACAATCCAGAAGCCAACGATGTCGGCTCCATGTGCTTTCCCTGACGAATAAATAACGCATCATCAAACATATCTCGTAATCGAGAAAGAGCGTGGCTAACGGCGGATTGCGTGAGATTAACGCGCCGTCCTGCCCGCGTCAGGCTGCGTTCGATATATATTGCCTCGAAAATGACCAAGAGATTTAGGTCGGATTCAATAAGATGACGTGCGTTCATACTGAGGATGAAAAGGTTTCAGTGGATAATTCTGATTCCACCATCGTATAAATGGCGAATATTCAACAATTACTTCATGCCAAGGAGGCGTTTATGACCATGGTCATGTTTGGATCCATACTGCTCGTGATAGCATCATCGTCTTGTTATCATTTGACACAAAAAACACTCTCGTCAACAGCTTCGCCGTTCAATTTACTGGCAATAACGTACGGATTGGCCGTTGTTATTTGCTTAACCGCCGCACGGATACTCCCCTCGGAAACAGGACTCATCGAAACCGTACGAACCCACGGCATTGCCATTACACTGCTCAGTCTGGCCGTCGTCGGCATTGAAACAGGTTTTCTGATGACATACCGCACGGGCTGGAGTGTTGGTGTCCTCCCTATCTTTATTAATGCTGGAGTGACATTGGCACTTATTCCGGTTGGCTTCATTTTTTATCGAGAACACCTCGGTGCAGCCAATATATTCGGTATTATCCTCATTGTGGCAGGTCTGTTTCTTCTTGGCCGCAGATAGATTCTCGACGAACCGTTCTATCACGCATAGCCGGAAGTTCCACGTAGATCGAAGTTCCTTTGTCCGGCTCGGATTCGGCCCAAATCAACCCACCGTAATGGTCGATGATATTTTTACAGATTGCCAAGCCAAGACCGGTACCTTTCGGCTTTTCGATCAACGTATTGCCTTGTTGCACAGCTTGCTGAAACTTATCAAAGATCATTGAAAGATTGCTTTTTGTCATTCCGACACCGGTATCGGTCACAACAAATTGTACCCAATCATCAGAGCAAGATCCGTGGATACAAATCGAACCTCTCGGCGTAAACTTTACAGCGTTATGTAATAAATTCACAAAAATCTGCATCGCCTTGTCACGGTCAATGTACAATGGCGGTATATCATTTGGCATAGTCACACGCACAGCAAGGTGACGTTGCTCTGCTAATGACATAATACTGGCTGTAGAGCGTTCAAAGACCTCAGACATATCGACGACGGTATCATGCCACTGCATTCGACCAGATTCGATTTTGGCCAAATCCAGGAAGTCATTGACTAAACGCGTCAAACGCTCCCCTTCCACAATAATGATGTCCAGATTGGAGGCAATGCGGCTGGCGCGCTTGCTGGGTGGCTTGCTTCCTGGTGAATTCAAATATTCTCGACGAAAGTCCTTCAGAATAATCTTGGCAAACCCGAGTATCGACGTCAGTGGAGTTCGTAATTCATGAGAGACTGACGAAACAAACGATGACTTCATTTCATCCAGCGCTCTTAAGCGTTGATTGGCATCTTCCAATTTCCTTGCTTTTCGTTCCAATGCCTGGGTGCGCACCCGGACAAGTTTGCCCAAATTCGTATTGAGTTCTTCAAGTTCACGCCGCTTGATTTCATCCTTTTGTCGCAACGCACGAAGCCGAAACACCATTTTATTGAATTGCCGACATAAATAGCCCATTTCCCCGGGAGCATCCTCATCGACCTTCGTATCAAGATTTCCCCGGCTCACCGACTGACACAAGTTCGTCAGGTCGGCAATTGGTCGCAAAAGGGATCGCAACAACAGGGCAAGAGCTAATCCAACCAAAACAATGGAGCCCAATGCAGGCATAGAAATGCTCGCAATCAATTGAGGCAACCCGGCGTTCACTTCTTCAGTATAAGCTGAGACACAGACGTACCAGCCGGTAATAGGTTCCCGAACACACCATGCTATTTTGGAATGCGTGAAGGTATTGCGTTCATCTGGCTTCTCCCAGTCATAGGATAAAATATTTTTGCCAAAGGGACGTTCCGCTGTGTCTTTCAGTGATTGACACATGTCTTTGTACAAGCTGGTCGTTGACAGTGTCACATAATCACCACCAATAATGTTCGGATGCGCAACCCAATGACATTGTTCATTAAAAACAAAGACATATCCTGTCTTGGCAATAACAATCTCTTGAATTCTGGCACGAAGCTCGTTCAGCGCTGTCTGGAAATGATCGTTCAGTCCTTTCTCAATACCATCCAATGGCGTTATGGTGAAAATCCAAAGATCCCATGGAGAGTAGCGTGTATTCGCCACAAGAACCGGAACGGTTTTTCCATTCTTTTGTTCCAGTTGAAATACATGATAATGTCTGGAACCGGGAAAATGGAGGGAAGTTGCACTATTTTGTACAACGAAGAGTGACTCACCGTATTTATCACGAAATTCGGCCGCATCCTTCCCGATGAGTTCGGATTGCGGGTGAAGAAGTACGGAGCCTCCCGCAGAAACAAGAACAATTTGTGGATCAAGCCAGGTCGTCATCTCTTGAATCTGCTGAAAAGCCGCGTGTCGAGCTTCTTCAGGTTGCATTGTGCCCGATTGGACGTGCTCATCAAATGTTTCTAACAGATGAACAATAAAAAACGTTGAATCTTCGGCGGTACGTTTTTTTTCATCAATAGCAAAAGAACGCATCTCATCCATAGAAATACGAGTCCGCCCGATAAGATCCACTGTATTGCGTAAAATCGTCACCATATTCTCGTCACGCAATGTGTGTATCATGGACCGACTGATCCACCATGAAGCAAAAATAGCTACGGCAGATGTGAGGAGACCGATAACAAGCGCGGCCAGGAGGAAGCGTAAATAAATGGACTGAGGTAATAGGTGAACAAGCTTGCCGAAGAAGCCTCTGTTGAGTTCAGTTGGTGGACTCTGCTTTTGAGAAGAAAACGAAGCCTGCGGCATGCGTTAAAATCCCTCGGCAAAAGGTTCGAGATGAGGTGCTAAGCCGTGCTGCTCTCTCATTGCTTTCCATTCATCTTCACTGATGACAGATTCTTCACCGGAAAGACTACCAATAATTTCAAAATAGTCTAACCGGAGAGGATCAGCCAGTACAGTATGGACCGGGTTGCCACGAACCATATACACCGTTTGGACATTCTGATGATCAAGCGCCCGCCAAATTTGCTTATCTTTCAGGAGTGTATATTCCCACCCTTCTAAAGCTCGGACAACATCTTGTGTTTGAAAAGAATGAGTCCGCACAACTGCGTTCTTGTATTCATAGATGATGGAGTAGGCACTCGCGGCCGAACTACTCGGATATCGTCTATACCGCTGGACAAACTCCTCAACAAACGCAATGCCGCGCTTTGATTTTAACATATATGGAATTTTCCATGTCCAGGGGAGTGTCCCCACCACGCCTTCCATCGATTCCGCTCCAGTGCGCTCTGCCATGCCTAACGTGAGGTTGGGAACAATAATTTGTGTTGTTTTCCCTAATTCCATCGCCTTGGCTTGATGCAGTGCATTAACCATATCTTTACCAAAAAGCACCAACACGAGAACATCGGGATGATATGAAGCGGCAAGTTCAAGCGCTTCGCTGAAGTCCGTCGTTCCAAGAGGTGTCAAGGCACTACGATGCGTGGCTGTATCTGTTATACCGACAACAGAGCGGAAACTTTTTTCAGTCGTCCAGCCCCATGTATAGTCAGCCGTAATGAAAAAAAATCGTTTATTGGAATAATTTGTGCGTAACCAATCGGCCATAACATTTGCCGACATGAATGCATCGTTGCTCTCACGAAAAGAGGTTCTGTGACCGTGTTCCAAAGTCGTTGCCGTAGAGTACGTCAATGTACCGAAAAACAGGACGTTGCGTTTTTGGCAAATGGTCGAAGCAACAATAGCCACGTCACTTGAAGATCCACCTAAAATCATGACGCATCCTTCATCGATCAGCTCATGAATATTCAGTTCACTGACAACGACATCGGATGCCGAATCTCTGGACAAAAGTTCCACGCGATGACCAAGCAGCCCTCCATCACGATTGATTTCGTCCACGGCCATGCGGGCTGCCCGCATTTGGTCCAGTCCTTCTACAGAGTATGGACCGGTTAATGGGGTGTTGATTCCAAAGCGCACGACTTTGTTCTGTGCAGAGACTTCCGTCCCCCCAAAAACAAGGAGAGAGTTCCACAAAACAAAGATGCACAGCGCCAGAAGGAAACGTCTGGAGCAATGCATATATCCCTCCCAGTTAACGATTCGAGGGAGCATTTATGACGGTTCAGTGGAAGCAGCCAATAAAGACACCAACCGAATCTGTTTTCTCCTTGTCGGCCTAAGGAGAAAAACGGTTAGTTGGAATGAACACAATTCGTCGTTATGTCTACGATAACAGAATAGAATGATAAAGACTAGAGGAGCCCCCTCAAATATAAAGAGCATGGCACCAAAAAATAAATAATGATCTATTCAAATCCATAACGCATTCGGTAAAGCCGAACACCGCCTGAGATTACAATGAATCGAAAGCATACTGACCTTATGTGTGATACATTCGCTTTCGCGTATTCAAGACGGTGTTCATATTCGTCAGCGTCGTATTGTACTTCATATATCTACAAAGAAGGAATAAATAATCTTTGTCAGAATGGGTTCTCCCCAAACAAGGCACGTTAACTGATGATTACCGACATGGCTTTAAACATGAAAATGAAAGAATCTCCTTTCCCAATTCCAAGCTTGTCAAAACTTCCAGCAGTAATCAGCGCACAAATAGGCGTTCCATCTCCGAGCTTTCCGCTAACTTCTACAACGACATCATCACTGATTATATTGGTCACGACGCCAGGAAATGCGTTCCGTGCACTGGTTTGTGGAGGGATCAGAGCTTTCTCCAGGATAACCCAGGTCGCCTTCACCATGGCTGACGCCTTTTTTCCTTCGGCAAGCCCGAGTTTTTCTCGGCTCTCATTTGTGATAATAGCGACGATCTCATATCCTGCCGAAGTGCGGAGCGTTACTTCACTCATCACCGGGTTGGAAACAACCTTGGTAACCTCCCCGTGAAAGGTGTTGCGCGCACTGGTCTCCATACCAAACTCCTGATGGCAATGTTGATGAATAATATGGCGCAAATCATTTTGCGCCAACGTCACATATGATGCCGTGAAATCGGCTTTGGTATGTCCAAGAATGGCCTGAACGGCGCGCATAGGCATGCCGCCTTGCAACAGCTCAATAGCTCTTGAATTGCGAAGCACCCTTGGATTAAGCAAATCTTTGGGTAATCCACTGCGTGATGATTGCTCATAAAACTTTCGGCGTAAAAATCCTTGGTCCAAATCGAACAATCGCTCAGTCGATTTCGATGTTTCTGTGGTATCTACCTCATATTGAATGCAATATTCCCGAAGACACTCAATGACTTCCTCGGGAAGAGGCACTTCACGTTTTTTTCCTTCTGCGGTGCTGTCATCAATCATGACAACTTTCCGCAAATAGTCGAAATTCTTACGTTCATCGAGGGACAAAACCTCTCCAAGTCGTGCACCACTATACCGGAGAAGAAGAAAAACAAGGTACACTCGTTCTCTTGAACGTTTTGTTCTGGCATCACGAGAGACTTGAACCCATGCCGTAAAAGAAGATGCAAGCAACTCGAGTTGGTGTTTATTTAACCAACGTACACCTTCTGAAACGGTAAAAAGACGACAGGCACGTGGCAGTGTATCTTGTCGATATTCATTGCATGATGAATGTGGAGAATCGCAATCTCTTGCAGTAAGCTCGTTATCAATCCGACTGCGTAATGCAAGCAATTCTTCCGGACACATGAGTTCAACTTTTTCAAATTTTTTGTACATCGTCATGATATATCTCCAGAGCGTTTTATTCCTGAAAGGAATTAAAAAATCAAATTTTTCGCGTCAATATCACTGTACTATATACGTTCGTGACAGACACACCCCTAATTCATACCATATTGGTCAATTTCTCACCCATCATAGTACATCTTGCGACAGACACAAAACAGGTCACGAAATAGTTTTTTTTCGTGATTCATGGTCTCTCTTCCTTTCATTTACACACAATTATGCTAGCAACCAATCTTCAAATATGTCTCATTCTTTGAGATACACAGGCACAACAAACAACAACATACTGTTTTTATTAATAATTTAATAATGGCATGATTCCTGATCCCTCAAAAAGGAATCAGATGGGATTCAACTTGCAAATCCCATACATCAGGAGGGCACTATGACCATTTTATACAATCCAATCGGATACTTTGCGACACCTCACAAAGATGTACGAGGAATGCCCATTCAACCACTTGGTGCCAAAGGCGTTCGAGGGACCATTTCCATTCTACCCGAATATCAAGAAGGCCTCACCGATCTTGACGATTTCTCTCACGTCATCGTGCTCTACCACCTCCACCAGATACAAGGGCATGACCTTACGGTGACTCCTTTTCTTGATACTCAAGAGCACGGCATTTTTGCGACACGCTCCCCCAAACGTCCGAATCCATTAGGTCTTTCTGTCATGCGCCTTTCGGGCGTTTCTCATGGCACAGTCTTTGTTGAAAACGTCGATGTGCTTGACGGCACCCCAGTGATCGACATCAAACCATACGTCCCCGATTTCGATGTGTGGCCCGCCGATCGAATCGGCTGGTTTTCAGGAAAATCGAACAATGCTTCTACACACCGAAGTGACAATCGATTTGCCCGCCCCGAACTCGCGGTACAGGAGCTTTAATCATGGCTAAATTTCTTTTTGTTCATGGCGCATTTCAAGGGGCCTGGGTCTGGCGGGAAGTATCCGATATACTCCAATCTATGGGGCATGAAACCCACATCCCGACGTTATCCGGTTGTGGGTATCTCCACCATGGTGGACGTGAAGGTATTGATCTCAACACCTTCATTCAAGATATATCGAATTATATCTATTTCGAAGAACTCGACGATGTCGTTCTTGTCGGCCACAGCTACTCGGGGCTGATCTGTGGTGCCATCATGATGGGGACGCCGCACCTGCTTCACCAAGCCATCCTTGTGGATACCATTATCCCTCAAAGCAATCGAAGTTTTGTTGATACGGCCGGAGAGGCTTTTCGGCATATGCTTGAAAGTCATCGCGTTGGAAACTGGAAGATCAAACCGTGGCCCCTCAACGTGTTTGGTGTTCCGGAATCTCGAGGCCCTTGGTTCTCTGCCCGACTCTGCGATTTTCCGGAAAGTGCTTTTCTCACGCCATTTCCTTCTGAGTTCGATCCTACATGTGTTCCTGTTTCATTTATCACCTGCACAGCCACAGCAAGCCCATTCATTCGAGCCATGGCCGGGAAAGCGCGATCTTTTGGCTGGTCTGTCACAGAACTGAACTCCGGACATTGTCCCATGGTAACGCATCCACAGGAACTCGCCGCGATGCTTGATACCGCAGTGATAGCCCAGGCAGGTTCAGCAGCATGAATTCCCTCCCCGCAAACGGCTTGAGAGCTCGACTGTTCAAGCAACTCTCCAATTTTAACCTTGATGTTGAAATTACCTGTGGCCAAGAAGAAATCCTGGCACTGGTCGGGCCGTCGGGTTCGGGAAAAACCACAGTTTTACGCTGTCTTGCGGGGTTGGAAACACCGGATCAAGGGGAAGTTTGTTTCGGTGGAGATATATGGAGCAGAGGAAATAAACTCCATAGAACTCCACAACATCGACGTGTCGGATTACTCTCTCAAGATGCTTTACTCTTCCCCCATATGACCTTGAGGGAGAATGTGGAATTCGCCATGCCTATGCAGGAAGATCCCGGGCCTTTGTTTGAGCAAATGGGGATTCGGCATCTTGTGGACCGAAAACCATATCAAGTGTCCGGTGGAGAACGACAACGGGCCGCGCTCTGTCAGGTTCTCGCGAGTAGCCCCTGCATGCTTCTCTTAGACGAGCCTTTTTCCGCGCTGGATGTGGAAAATCGCTTTATGCTTCGTGAACTTATTCTGAATTTACGCCGCACCCATCACCTCCCCATTCTTCATGTCACACACGATCTTGCCGATGGTCTCAACATGGCAGATCGCGTCGTCTCTTTACGCGACGGCCGACATGATCCCGACTGGTTGAAGCGTCAAACCACCCTGCTCAGACAACAAGCCGCGGGACTATCGCTTGCAACGGCCGGTTGTCAGGAAACACCACAAGCCTATGTCCGCCACTCGGCTTAAACAGGAGAATGTATGAATTTCATCCGCTTACTGAACCGCTACTTACTGATCGCTTTCCTTCTTCTTGCCAGTGTCTCCACTGCCTTTGCTGAAGATACACTGACCATTGCCGCCGGAGCCGGTTACAAACAACTCGTTACGGCGTTGTGTAAAGCGTATGTCGAAGATGGACACCCGTTGCCACAGCAAGTATTTGGCAATATGGGACAAGTTATCGCCCAGTCCAAACAGAGCGGCGTCATCGACCTCGTTATCGGGGACAAACGTTTTCTGGATAATTCCGATCTTTCGTGGAGCAATGAAGAAGCCGTCGGCCGTGGGAAACTCATCCTCGCTGTCGCCAAAGGCGTTTCTATTGACGGTATCAAAGAAGTCAAAGTGATCGATGCGGCAAGCGGCAAGTCTGTTCTGACCAATCCCGCTGTCAAACGCATTGCTATGCCTGATACAAAGAAAGCGATCTATGGTCGCGCAGCATCACAATTTCTGGAAAAAACAGGTCTTGGGAAAGACGTAGAGTCCAACCTCCTTGTTGTTGGCACGGTTCCCCAAGTCTCTGCCTATGTCATTAGCGGAGAAGTCGATCTTGGTTTTATTAATTTAACCGACGCCCTTGCCATTGCGGACAAAGCCGAGGCAATCATCCCCGTTGACGAAAGCCTCTATGCTCCCATCCAAATCATAGCCAAAACTCTTGCGTCAAGCCCAAACCCCGATGCTGCGGCTACTTTCGACCAATTCCTCAAGTCGGATACCGCCCGCGCAATTGTTGCGAAACAGGGGCTGTAGCCACCACGCATTATTCGGCCGGAAAGCTCCCTTTTCCGGCCGAATAGACATTCATCATTCATGATCGACTAAAAAGGCGTACTTCTTCATGTCGTCATTTTTTATGGTATTAAGTCAGCCAGGCACCGTAGGCCCTATTGTGCTCAGTCTCAAAACGGCGTGTGTCGTTACCCCCTTGCTGGCCATTTTTGGAATTGGGTTGGGTTACAGTCTTGGACGTTGGCGCAGTCCACTGGCGTCCATTGTGGACTTTTTGATCACGCTTCCCCTCATCTTTCCCCCCATAGCAACAGGATTTCTTTTACTGCTCCTCCTCGGAAGGCGAGGACCGTTCGGAGAAATTTTATCCCATGCGTTCGGGCTTGATATCGTATTCAGCTTCTGGGGTGTGTCTTTAGCCTCGTTTGTGGCGGGGTTGCCACTTATCGTCAAACCGGTTCAGGCATCTCTCCGTCGAGAAATCGGCCGTTATATCGAGGCGGCGCAAATTTTGGGCAAATCGCGAATCACAATCTTTTTTCGCATTGTACTGCCACTCTTGCGAAAGAATATCGGCGTAGGACTCTTTCTCGCTCTGGCCCGATCCATGGGTGATGTCGGCATCACCCTCATGCTCGGTGGCAACATCGTCGGAAAAACCAATACCGTGTCACTGGAAATCTACAACGCCGTCTTCACCGGTGACTACGAGCGCGCGTTCATTCTCGTCATCATCCTCGGCGTCGTATCACTCGCCCTTGTTGCCGCTACACGACGGTTGTCAGCGGAGTGATTTAAGATGCAACGCAGTTCCTCCCCTCTGCGTTGTATCATGATGTTGTAATTTTTTTTCTGCTCTCACGCTTCACCCAACAAAAACGCCATCACCCGTTTTCTCCACGTTGTAGAATACTCCCACAGGTGGCTGTGTCCCGCGTTGTCCAAGGAAAATAACGTTGCGTCAGGAATCATGTTTGCGACGGCCTCGCCGAGTGAGGGACTCATAAGAATATCGGCGGTACCGTGTGTGATAAGAGTCGGAGATTGAATTTTTCCGAGATGCTCTCGGCTATCGTGACTCAGGCATGTTTCCGTCTGATAGACAAAGACGCCATGAGGAATCGGGTTGTCCTTCCGCATGGAGAAAAGCGTATCAATGGTATCAAGGTGCGTCTCATAGAATTGTGCACCAAAAATAAGCCAATATATCATACGCATAGCGGCATCTTCATCACAGTTTTGCATAAGCTCACCGCATGACGCAATCACACGCGCTGATCGGTTGTCGAGTCGCGCGAATGTCCCACACAAGACGAGTCGTTCGACAATATCCGGATGGCGTATAGCAATATACTGCGCAACCGCCCCTCCCATAGAATGTCCGAGAATGTGTGCGCGTTCAATCTTCAAGGCACGAAGAGCCTGCACAATACGATCGGCCATATCCTGCGTTGAAAATGTGCTTTCGGGCAATGGCTGTCCGGCGATACCCGGATGATCCACAGCAATGCATCGAAAGTGACGCCCAAAAAATGCCATATCATCAACCCAATTGCTGGCATCCCCACCCCAACCGGAGACAAAGACGAGCGGCGTGCCTGTACCGGTTTCCACATAATATGCACGATCTGTATCTGAGAGTGAGATCCACGACATACACGACTCCAGGAGATTTATGGTGAGAAAGATCAGAATTGTCTCAGATAGCATATTCCACATAGAGAGCAAAGATACAAAGAACATGAGCAATGAGCGATTCTCTATGACCGCGATATCATGCGTTACCTTCAGCGCATCACGTGTGATACAATCACGAAAAATCCAATCCGTGCAGCCACTCGACCAACGATGCCGAGAGTGTCATCGTCTATTTGACATCAAGAGAAAATCATTCAAAAAAGACTGGAAACTGTACACCTTCAGCACGCTCATTGAGCACATCCAAAGGACACGTCATGGATTGTTCAGCTCCCTCCCCTTCACGTCTCCCCTTCGTTTTGGCGATTGCTTATGTTGTCTGGTGGGTTGTTCTGGCCATTGATCCGGTATCACGAACGGTGTGGTGGGCAGAGAACATACCGGTCATGGTGGTATTTGCTCTGTTATTGATGACATATCGGCATTTTCAATTTTCGCGAACGGCCTATGTTCTCATGGCAATATGGCTCTTCTGGCATACCTTGGGCGGGCACTATACATTTGCCGCAGTTCCATTCGATTTCGTTACCGAAACGTTCGGATTTGCCCGAAATCATTTTGATCGCATCGGTCATTTTGCCGTCGGACTGTATGCGTTTGCCATAACGGAATGGCTATTACGTTGTAGATTGGCTCACAAAACCGTCGCCTATCTCTTTGGATTATTTGCTATCATGGCTGTCGCTGCAGGCTATGAAATCATTGAATGGTGGTATGCTGCCTTGGAAGGGGGAGATGCTGGCATCGCGTTCCTTGGAAGCCAAGGCGATATATGGGACGCGCAAAAAGACATGTTCGCCGACACACTCGGGGCACTCTTCAGTTTGGCCCTGTATGCTGTTCTCAGTAGCAAGAAAGCCAAGACAACGCATGCCTCAACATCATGGACTGAGGAATGAGACGTTAGCCTCAATTCGCCTTGCTCTTTTCCCCTCAACAATCATTGGGTTGAGAAATCATCTTCAAGCAATATAGTGACGAAGGGTGCAGTGTTGACCGTAAAATATTGCATCGTTGGTTTGACAGCATCAATAACAACCGTCGCGGCATGTCCCTCGGGTTTAATATACTCACTCAGACCGATATGATTCGGGACTGCATCCGCTCCCCAATCATACGTGTATCCAAGACCAGTCCACGGATAGCAGTTCCCGGAATCACAATCATATATCGTGGCACGCCGTTGCGTAAACCACTCTTGATAGTCTTGGCTGACCTCCACATAATATCCTACAGGAAAATTAGTTTCACATATCGTATCGGAGACGGCGGGATCCGGGCAGGGGCGCACAAGATCATCAGGATCCACCCACATGGTGACGAGTTTTGTATACCCTGAATCTGGTGGTAAACCGTATGCCTGTTCAAGTCGTCGCACACTTACCGATCGGCCGGTCGAACTGAAAAACGTTTTGAGTTGTGGTACAGGAGCAAGCCAGACTTCTACAAAATCGGGAATTATATATTCTTGCCCCTCTTTCCCATCATAATACTCTCCCCCTGTCCATGTGACCATGAGAACGCGCCCTTCGTCATCAAAGCGGAGTGCATGATCAACAAACGCGGGGTTCAAGGCCCAAAGGTTGGGATCAAGGCGGTTTTCAGTCAGTGGCATCGAGGCGATCTCAACAGCCTGCCGATAGTCTGGATCATTAAAATTCGCGGCATGAACACAAGAAACAAAGAGAAAAGCGATACAACAGAGTGTGATAGCGAGGCGGCTTCTTTGTAAATGCATTGCGTCCCCCAACGTTTTTCAAATTATTTTCTTCATCAACATGATCTTTCACTCGGTATACTGTCTTTCATAAAACAATATCCCAATAATTCTTTTATCCAAAAAATTCCTGTCTTGTCTTGACCTTTGTCCACTTCGGGTTCATGAACAAAATTTCTGTAACAGACGGCGCACTCAACAAGAATTTACACACTATCCTCTTCACAGGGCAATTGTTCATGACCCACTTTATCTCTATGTTCCTGCTTGTCTGTCCAATATTCTTGACGATGGCAGTAGGATATACCATTTTTCGAGTTGGTCTTGTAGATGATGCATTTGTTTCACAGCTCAATAGACTTTTTTATCTCGTTTTCTTACCGTTGCTGCTTTTTGATAAAATTGGTCATGCCGATTTCTCCGTAGATTTCAATATCGATCTTATCACCGGTATGACAATATTATTTTTTCTGTCACTCGCGCTGACCATGACGATCGGCACATTCATGGGCGCGTCCCCATCGAAACATGGAGCTTTTGTTCAGGCCTCTATCCGGGGAAATATGGCATATATTGGGTTAGCCGTTGTTGCCAGCGTGTATGGGAACGAGGGACTGGCTGCAGCCGGGGTCCTTCTGGGATTCCTTGTTCCACTGCTGAATGGCTTGTGTATTTTCGCGTTGCTGTGGCCACGACGCAAGGTAGGCAACCTCTCAGCGATGCAATGCTTGCGACAAATTTTTTCTAATCCACTCATCGTTGCTGCCGCAGCCGGTATGGTCGTCAGTCTCTCTGGCTTCGGTATACCACGTATTATTGGGGAAACATTGCATATTCTCTCAGGGATGACGCTCCCTCTCGCGCTTGTTGCCATTGGCGCAGCCTTTAAGCCAGCGGAATTTCGTGGAGCCATCTCGTTTGCTATGACGGCCACAACGTTCAAACTCTTAGTCTTACCGGGACTAGCCTACCTCATTTTGAATGCGATGCATATCACAGGGGTCAATATCGGGGTAGGTGTTATTCTTGCTGCTTGTCCAACATCGTCGGCGTCCTATGTTTTGGCCGATCAACTTGGCGGCGATATCCCTCTTGCCAAAGCTGTCGTCATGCTGGCGACAATGCTCTCCGTCTTTTCCTATACGCTGCTTCTGTCCTGTTTGCCTGTTTTTCCAACACCATAAAACAACGATGTAGCCCGCCCAATTACTTGAAAGAGCATGTTAGCGAGTCATACCATAATCACGAACCAAGTACATTTCGAATATTGGCAGTATACTACTTCTGTGTAGCGACCTGCTTTATCAACGCCGGAACATCTAGAATCAGTGAGATTCCTCCATCTCCATTAATTGTTGTCCCGGAAATAAGATTAATATTCTTATACAAATCGCTTAAGCTTTTGATAACAGCTTGTTGCCGGCCAATGATAACATCGACAGCCAAGCCAACGCGTATGCCGTCAACAGAAACAATGATAATACGCTCGTATTCGGACTGCTCCGACGGAACACCGAGTATCTTGCGTAAGCTCAAACACGGTGTCATCGCGCCTATAAAATCAAAAGATTCAATGGTCTTCACTGCGGATCGCGCTTCAGGTGTCGGGAAAAATCGTTCCTGACAGCTTTCAACATGTGCCAATGGGACAATATAATGCTCGTTGCCGATGACGACACACAGTCCGTCTATGATCGCCAACGTCAACGGCAATCGAATCGTAAACGTGGTTCCTTGTCCGGGTTGCGACACAATTTCAACTCGCCCACGTAAACCTTCAATGCTTCGTTTGACCACATCCATGCCCACGCCACGACCGGAAATATCGGTAACCTCATCTTTTGTCGAAAATCCTGGTTCGAAAATGAGATTCAAAATATCTTTATCATCAAGTTCGGCATCGGCGGCGACAAGATTTCGGGCTTTGGCTTTACGCAAGACAAGATTCGGATTAATCCCCCGACCATCGTCGCGAATCCGAATGATAACCTCGCCTCCTCCATGACATGCTTCAAGGCGAACCGTCCCGGTTTCGGGTTTCCCCATATTCAAGCGATTCGATGCGGACTCGATACCATGATCAAGACTGTTCCGTAGAATATGCATAAGCGGATCTTTGAGACGATCGATAACAACTTTATCGAGTTCCGTTTCCGCTCCCTCCAAGACGAGTTCCACACTTTTATCGAACTGAGCACAAAGGTCGCGTACAAGACGACGAAATCCCCCAAACGTGGTCCCAATAGGAACCATACGCAAACGTAGGGCACTATTCCGCATTTTGTCGGAGAGTCGCTCCAGATCTTCTGAAACACTTGCCAGTTCTATATCGCCATCTTCACACTCTTCTTCACGTCTTCGACAAAGTTGCGCGATTCGAGACTGCAGAATAACAAGTTCGCCAACCATGTTCACTAAACTGTCGAGTCTATCCGAATCCACGCGCAAACTCTTCCCTGCATCCAACGTGGAGACAGAACCGGAATGTGGCTTCGCCACATCGGGACGGGACTGCACCGAGGGCTCGGTAAGATACTCTTGTAAACGGCCCATCGCCATGTCAGGGGCAATTTTTCCCATTTCATCCAAGAGTACCATAATATCATCTGCATCAACACGGAGGTTCTGTCCAAGAGCACGGATAACAGCTTCTTCTTCGGTCCCTGTAAATGAAAAGATTTTCTGAACCTGCTCTTCTGTTTCCAGCGTGAGCAGAAGAAAATCCCAGTGTCCATATGTTTTTTCAGGGTCAAACAAGTCAAGACTGGGATATCGTTCTCCATGAAACTCCTCGCGCAAGCTCCCCATACGTCCAAGTTGTTCAGCCAAAACGGCGGGATCCGGCCCCATTAAATAGGATTCCGTCGACGGCATGTATCGGACCCAATACAAGGTCTCTCCGGATACGGCGTCAAGTCGACGTTGTCCGGGTGAAGCCTTCTCATCAATAACATCAGACATCAGACTCTTTATTTGGGCCAGAAGATGATCCGATTCCAAAACTATTTCCTGGCTCGGATGCTTGGTCGTGAGGAGTTGAAGTATATGATCTTTGACGGTCAAAAACAGCGTCAGTAGATGTGAATCGACATCGAGACGCCCCTTGCGAACAAGATCAAAAGCGGTCTCAGCATCATGAGCAAAGCGCGAAAGCTCGGTATACCCAAACATGGCACCAGAGCCTTTCAACGTATGCATCGCACGAAAAGCCCGAGCGACCAGGTCTTTATTAAGAGGATCGTTTTCCAGTTCAAGCAGTGCGTCTTCAAGGTCCGCCAAGTGTTCGTGCGCTTCAGCAATAAAGACTTCATCGACGAGTTCAAAATCTTTCATAACGCATCCTGCAAGACACGAATCCCTTGATGACAAAGAGAGTGCTGTCTGGGTCGTGCTTTCTAGAATTTTTCAAAATGATGTTGATCAATGAACTGGTCATCCATGTCCATTTCAAAACCATGCGAGTCCTGTGCATCCACGGCCTGACGATATGCCATTCCGCTATCCATGGATGGTCGAGTCATCCCGGTTCGACGACTTTTTCGGGGCTGCGGCCTCTCATTGAATCGAATTTTGAAAAAGCGCATGATTCTCTGCAAATGATCCGATTGCGAAGAAAACTCTTCTGCCGTTGAAGCCAATTCTTCCGCCGATGCGGCATTGGATTGCGTCACTTGATCAAGTTGAAATAAGGCTTTGTTGACTTGATCCGCTCCATGTTTTTGTTCCAAAGAATACACCGCAATTTCTTGAACCAACTCAGCCGTTTTTTGAATATCCGGCACCAGCTTTTCAAGATACTCCCCGGCCCGTTCGGCCACAAGCAAACTGGATGCTGACAGGGTATTGATTTGTGCAGCCGCTTTCTGGCTCCGTTCCGCCAGCTTTCGTACTTCCGATGCAACAACGGCAAAGCCTTGACCGGATTCTCCAGCACGTGCGGCCTCGATAGCCGCATTCAAAGCGAGGAGGTCCGTCTGCCGCGCGATTTCCTCAATAATTGAGATTTTTGCCGCAATCTCTTTCATCGCACGCACGGTTTCAGCCACAGCTTCTCCAGAAAATCGAGCATCCAACGCGGCTTTATCCGCAATTTCTTCTGTTTGACGAGCATTTTCCGCATTTTGTGCAATCGTCGACGCAATTTCTTCCATGGATGAAGTACTTTCTTCCACAGAAGCGGCCTGTTCCGTCGCGCCCTGGGACAAAATTTCAGCGTTGGCTGCCAATTCTTCGCTTCCTGATGCCAGTGATGATGCACTTTCACTGACCTCTGTGACGACGTGGGTTAATTTGGATAGCATCTGTGACAGGGCGTCCATCAATACATCCTGATCCGAACGCTTGACCAAGTCTATTTCAAGATCCCCCGCAGCCATTTTTTCTGCAAGGTCGGTAATATCGCGTTGGGTGGCGCATAAAGCCTCTATGCGCTCGTGAATTCGACGAAATCGATCGGCTTCTTCCACAATGTCTTCATCTTTGGACGCGATACGCTGATGGACTTCGAGAACCCCTTTGCTCAAGTTCTCAAGATCGCTCAACACCTGCTCAACCTCGTGTTCCTGGTAATCCGCCTTCTTTTGCGCTAACCGTATAGCGTTTTTAATGGCTGTCTGATCAATGACAAAATCGAACACACCGGCAATGGTCCCATCGTGTGTAACGATAGGAACTCCTAAATACTTAACGTCGTGTATTTTTCCTCCAAGAGTCACTTGTGTTTCGTTCTGTGCCATGCGCCCGGTCTGCATGGACTGCATGCAGACACAATTCGGTGTGCGGCAATGTTCATTGGTGAGAAGCTCATGACAATGACGTCCCAAAATGGAATCCAGCGAAGCACCGACAAACGCTGTCGCCGCTGCATTGGCATAAATCACATGCATCTGTTTATCCATGACAAGCACCGGCAAAGGGATATCATTGATTTTCGACGAAAGCGCACCGACCAGCCTGTTTGCCCCTAGGATCAGCTCACCGTACGCCCCGGTATACGAATCATTTTGTATTTGGATATCGATGCGTCCATACTCCACAGCTTCGACCATACCATCAAAATCGGAGAGAACGCGCTTCAATGTAATTGGAATCTGGTTGATCGCGGACAAAATCTGGCCGACTTCGTCGGCTTGGTTGACCTCAATGGATTCATTCAACACCCCCCGTGCAACAGTCTGGGCGAATCTCACTCCCCGCATCAGGGGTAACGCAATGGATCGTGCCGTAATATACGCGACGAGAATGACAAGCACCGCCATTACCAACCCCATGGATACAATATCCAAAGTTATCGCACGGATCGGCTGTTTGACTTCAGCTTCGCTGATCTCCGAAAGAATAGCCCAGTGAAAACCACCGATTGTAATCGGTGAATATACGGAAAGTACCGACGTTCCATTATAGTTATGAAGAATATCGCGGCCCGTTTTTCCTACCAATGCCTGGCGTGCCGCTTCAGTATCAACACCATTGCGCTCTTGTGTTCCGGAAAACGACGCCGCTACACTATGCCCTGTTGGATCAAGAAACGAGTCGGAACGCATACGACCATCTGAACCAACAAGATAGGTTTCCCCCGTCTCGCCCATGCCAGTACGTTCCTGCATAATCGCATTAATTGGTGCATTGGAAAGTTTCAGAGCCACAACAAGCACCACTTTACCATCTTCAATATACGGCTTTGCTAAAAAGCTCATTGGTGCGTTATTACTTGGACTATAGCTTGCAAAGTCGACTATACCGAATTGCTGTGTGTCCATCACCTGGCGAAACAAACGGCCAAGATTACTCTCACTCAGGGGACCGGTAATGAGGTTAGTTCCGTAATCGGCATCGTGGTTGACCGAATAAAAGACACGCCCCTGAGGGTGGATTAACATGACATCGGCGTAGCCATATTTTTTTGCATAGTCTTGATAGAAATCTAAATTGGAATCGGAAATTTGAGGGGCAATAATCTCTTCAAAATCCATTTTTGTTACAAGGGCCCAGTGTAAGCCCAAAAGCGGTACAGGATCGGCCACAACCTTAACGAGTTTGCCAGCCGAATCGGTAAACACCTCTTCCACATGCTGCCCTGCAAGACTCTTCTTTAAATATTCCGGGGCGATTCCTGTAACCTTAAAACCTGGAACATAGGCTCCTTCTCCCATCGTCGCGATGGTACTGCGCAAAGAGATCGTATTTTCGACTTCTCCTGCAAGATACGTTTCACCGCTTTTACCAAGACTATCTCGCCCCTCAACGATATTTTTGATGGGCTTGAGCGACAATCGCAAGGCAATATAACCGACTGTCATGTTTTGCGAAAGAATGGGCGCAATCATGAACGCAGCCATATCTTCTCCGGCTGGTCCATACGGAGCAAAATCAACAGTCACCACATCACGTGACTGAGACGCCGAAGCTTTGGCGAAAGCTTGGCCCAAAGTCGTTTTCGCCAATTCGCCTTGAGTAAGCAATTTTCCTTGCTCCATGCCCCCTACTGCTGAACGAACAACAGTTCCATCAGGACGAAGGATAAGCACATCCGCTATTTCGTCTTTCGCAAGAATATCAGTAAGCCATGAAACGGACTGGCTCTCTATTCTATTCGAAATAGCCATCGATACGGCATCTTGTGCAGAAGATTGTAGCATAGCGAGGACAGTGGGATCTTCTGCCAGGATTTGAATACGTCCGCTGAGCTGACTCAAAAAATCCTTGAGGTGTTGCAGTTTGAGTTTTTGAATCACTTCAAGCGTATGCGATGCATTATCCGCATAGGTGCCAATAGTATCAACTAACACATCCACTTCATTCTGACGGTGTTCAAAATAAGACGATATCTGCCCAACCTTGATGACGCGCACAGCATCAAGCTGTGCAAAAGACCGATGCAGCATTTCTATGGATGCTTGTCGGTCTGCCCACCACCCTGAAATGGCCATAGGAACAATTCCGACCAGGAGGAATAACACAATAAGTTTAGGCTTCATGCCCAGATTTCGTAACGGACTCGTGAGTCTCATGAACAACCTCGTTAGAATATGAGGATCAATATACTACAGCATTATACCAGCTTAAGTATAGTCTCGTCGAGCGTCTATCTACAGCTTCAATCTCTTCTGGAGTTTCCATCTTCAAAGACTCTCTTCATATCGCCAAACAGAATAAGCCACCATATTACGATTGACACAATAGACCATACTCATATTATACCAACGGCTTCATAAAAATACGAACAAAGACGATACCATTTATTTTAAAAAAATACATTATTATCCATTTTTTCCAATGCATCCACAACTCGATGACACTATCATTATGGTTCAACGAAAACCGCGAAAAATGCAAAGACGGAAGAATAACATGCTTGATGTCAGATCATATTGAAAGAAAGAAGAAGAAAAGATGGTAAGACAGCCTGTGCTCTCTGGAGCGCTATGTACTCCCTTCGCAGAGCAAGTGCTTTTTGAACAGCATCTTATTCAAAGACAATTCAGGTGGACACAACGAACATCCACGCGATATCATCACTCAAGATGAATTTTGTCATTTTCAGAACCACTTTCCAGTACTGTACGCCCTTTCTCGTAATGTTGCGATACTTCGAGCTGGTAAAGCTCCTCTTCAACGGCAACAATGTGACGCAACATTATTGTGGATGCCGCATCGGGGTCTTTCTGAATGATAGCATCGATAATCTTCTGATGATCTTCCAGGACATGCTCGGCAAACTGGTTGTCTGGACCAAATTGTTTCTTGGTCTTGGCAAGCAGCGAATTCACAAAATCAAGAATGAGGATCAATACAGGGTTGCCCGTTTTCCGCGCCAGAAGGACATGAAACTCGATTTCAACTTGTGCTCCGATTAAACTTTGATCCCGCCTATGAATCTCCTGGCATTTTTCGTGAAGCCGCAAGAGATCCTGCTTGTCAGCCTCCGTGAAGGTTTCAGCCGCATGACGAGCCAAATATGGCTCAATAATTTTACGTACTTCAGACAAATCATGAAGAGAAACATTTTGAAAATGCAGAAAGCTGGCCATGAAATCTTTTGTCGTTTCCATTTCGACTTCAGTGACCACAGGCCCACCGCCCGCCCCTCTTCGAATGGAAATCAATCCCATTCCCTCAAGTGTTCGTAAGGCTTCGCGCAACGTATGCTTGCTAACACCAAACTGTGCGACAAGTTCTTTTTCCGGAGGTAGGGATTGGCCCGGTGTTATTTCTCCTTGTAAAATGGCCTCACGAATCTGATTGATAATCTGCGTTGAAATTCTGTCCTTTTTTGCTGCTTTAAACATATGTACATCCATGTGTCAGACGATTGAGTTTCATCGTGTCACAGAGTCCTTGTCTGTCTCTTGTCATATCATGCATTCTGTTCACACTCCAAGACGCAAGCCGACAACGCATTCCATTAATCACATTGAAGACTCCTATTGGTTCTGACTGAAGTATGACGGAAAGAATCCGAACAAGGCAAGTGCTTTATTTATGTGCCAGACGCTTAACCTTAAAAAAACAAAACAATATCAATGCGATACACTAAATAGCCAAATATTTGAAAATTTTGTTTATTATTTTCCCCAAACAAGCGTTACTGTCACTTCACGCACAAACTCATAGGTCAAACGCATCTTCGCAACCAAAGGAGATCGGATGCCTTCGCAAACATTCATCATGCCATCGACGTTGCACATCGGCGAACAGGCCGCCGACCAAATCGGACGAGAAGCAACACGTCTCCAGACTGCCAAAGCACTTATTGTATCGGACGATCCGGTTGTGGCTGCTGGTTGTGTCGATCCGATCATACAATCCCTTGAAATCTCGGGAATAGACTATGAAGTCTATACCGGCGTGGACAAAGAACCGAACCTGCATCACGTTGAAGAAGGATTGGATGTCATTCACGACAAAGGATGCGATCTCGTCGTCACCGTTGGCGGTGGAAGTGCACACGACTGCGGCAAAGCGATCGGCATTGCCGCCACGCATGAAGGCGATCTCTATGAGAATTACGCCGGCATCGAACGTCTAACGAATGAGTTGCCGCCCATTACTAGCGTCAACACTACGGCCGGGACAGGTAGCGAAGTCACACGCCATTGCGTTCTCACGAACATGGACCGAAAACTAAACAGCCATCGGCTGAAGCCGGTGGTTGTTTAGTCTTCACAATATTTTTAAAACATAACGCGAGAGGAAAAGCCTTTTGACCAATGTATTCCCTCTCGCGTTTTTCTACCTCGATGTATATCGCCGGATTCGTAAGCGTGCCTCTTTCACCATGCAGTACAACACCGGGACGATGAGTACGGTTAAAATTTCAATAGTCATCCCACCAAACGACGGAATCGCCATGGGGACCATGATATCGGCACCGCGACCACGCGATGTGAGCACGGGCAACAGCGCTAAAATTGTCGTTGCCGAAGTCATAAGTGCCGGTCGAATGCGTCGTCGTGCACCCTCGACCACGGCTTCACGAATAGCCGGAACGGTGTCGGGTTCGTTTCGTCCGAAACTTTCCTCAAGATAGGTGGCCATCACAACACCATCATCCGAAGCGATGCCAAACAGGGCGAGAAATCCCACCCAAATGGCGACACTCAAGTTAATGGTCTGCACTTGGAAGATATCACGCATGGACATGCCGAACACACTGAAATCAAGAAACCACGCCTGTCCATACAGCCAAATCATGAGAAACCCACCCGACCACGCGACGAGAATCCCCGAGAAAATCAGCACGGTTGTAGACAAACGACGAAATTGCATATGTAAAATGATGAGAATGACAAATAACGCCAAGGGCAAAATCACAGCCAATTTCTTTTGGGCTCGCACCTGGTTCTCATAACTTCCAGCAAATGCATAGGAGACGCCCGGTGGCAATGTGAGTTTTCCAGACTGGTGTAATCGTTCGAGATACGCTTTGGCATTGTCCACTACATCGACTTCGGCATATCCCGGTTTTTTGTCGAAAAGAACATACCCCACCAGAAACGTATCTTCGCTTTTAATGACCTGTGGACCGCGCACATAGCGAATGAGTGCAAGTTGATCCAACGGAATATGTTCTTTCCCCGGCACGGGAACGAGCAATTGTTTAATGCCTTCGATATTGTCACGGAGCTCGCGGGCATATCGAACACGTACCGGATAGCGTTCCCGACCTTCGACGGTATTGGTGATGGTCTTGCCACCAATGGCCGATTCAATGACGTCTTGAACGTTTTTCACCATGAGCCCATACCGCGCAATGGCATCGCGATCGATGACGATTTCAAGGTAAGGTTTGCCAACGATGCGGTCGGCAATAACGGCTTCAGGCATGACACCGGGCACTTCTTTCATGTGCTTTTCCAGTTCCAGCCCGACTTGCTCAATGGTTTCGAGATCCGGCCCCTTGATTTTAATCCCCATCGGAGCGCGCATGCCCGATTGTAGCATCACGATACGGGCCGCAATGGGTTGAAGTTTCGGTGCCGAGGTCACACCGGGAATTTCGGCAGCCAGCACCAACTCTTCCCAAATATCGTTAGGCGTCAGAATCCCCTTCCACGCCGTGCGACCAGGATTGATGTCCGGATCGAGCGCCGGACGCCAATTGCGAAACGGACGTCCCGAAGAATCTTCAATAAGTTGCCCGGATGCATCACGTTCATAACGACCTTGCACGAGATACGGGAGGCCATCGTTCGCCAGCAATTTTTCGCCGGCTGCATTGCGGGCATAATCCTTGCGGCTTTCGTCATACCGAAAACGGTTCCGGTTCCCGTGTGCATCAATGAGATATTCAGGTTTGTAGTTAATAACGGTCTCAATCATGGATACCGGTGCAGGATCAAGTGGAGTTTCCGCGCGACCGAGCTTGCCGACAGCCGTCTCGACTTCGGGAATAGCTGCAAATGCCATGTCCTGCATGGCAAGCACGTCCTGCACTTCGCCGATAGATGCGTGCGGCATCGTTGTTGGCATATAGAGGAACGATCCCTCATCAAGATCGGGCATAAATTCTTTACTCAATCCAGGAAACTTATGGGCCAATGCAACAACCACAGATGTTTTTTCCAATGAGGCCGGCAAAAAGAAAAATACCTGAGAAAATCCGAGCCAGATAATGCCACCGAACAGAATCAGCGTAACAGGAAGCGATAAAAAAATCAGTTTATAGCGCAGACATACCCGCAAAATCGCCGTATAATATCGTTGAAAGAGTTGCAAGGCCCCCATGATGCCGAAGATAATCCCCCCAACGAACAACATATTGCGCACAAGTCCCTTCTCCGGCCCAAGTGGCAACCAAAGGAAAGCCAGGACAAGCGTCACCACAAGAGCCAGTCCCAAACTTTCCGCCCCTGAAAGGCGTGCTTCTCCACGCACGCTCAAGCGTGAAACAAACAATCGACGAATACCAAGATAGAGTAAGACAAGACCAAGATACCATTTGACCGTAATTGCGATGACAATTCCGGCGACAACAAAAAGCCCGCTCACCACGAGCCGGCCAACATTCACCTTCTTTTTGGTCACAGAGGTGAAAAGCATGTGAGCGGCAGGCGGAATAATGGTCAAGGCAATAATAATGGACGCTGCTAGCGCAAACGTTTTGGTGAACGCCAATGGCTTGAACAACTTGCCTTCAGCCCCGGACATCGCAAACACGGGAAGAAAGCTGACAATCGTCGTTGCCACAGCCGTCAGCACGGCCGAACCGACCTCCGACGCGGCCTTATAGACCACGGTGAGCCGGTCGGCATCCTCCGGCGCATCATCAAGATGGGTGAGAATATTCTCACATATGACAATCCCCATATCGACCATGGTCCCAATGGCAATGGCGATACCAGACAAGGCCACGATATTGGCATCCACCCCGAAATAGCGCATGGCGATAAAGCAGAACAACACGGAGAGTGGGAGCAACGAGGATATCAATAGCGAACTTTTTAAATGCATGACCGCAACCAGTACCACAATGACGGTCACGAGAATTTCTAATTCCAGAGCGTCGTTAAGTGTACCCAACGTCTCGGCAATCAGGCCGGACCGGTCATAGAACGGCACAATGGTCAGCTTGCTCACGGTCCCATCGGCCAATGTTTTCGACGGCAAACCGGGGGAAATTTCAGCAATCTTCTTTTTAACGTGTTCAATCGTTGCCATGGGATTGCCGCCATAACGGACCACGACCACTCCGCCCACGGCTTCCGCACCGCCTTTGTCCAAGGCACCGCGCCGCAATGCCGGTCCCAAGGAAACATGGGCCACGTCTTCAATGCGAATCGGCTGATTGTCGCGAACAGTAATAACGGCTTTCTTCAAGTCGTCCACGTTTTCCAGAAATCCCACCCCACGCAGCAAATATTCCACCTTATTGATTTCTATGGTGGACGCACCGACATCGAGGTTGGACATGGACACCGCACGAAACACATCATCGATACCGACCCCAGCCGCCCGTAAAGCATTCGGGTCGACATCGATCTGATATTCACGAACAAATCCGCCAACCGAGGCAACTTCACTTACTCCTTCGGCCGACAACAATCCATAACGTACATAAAAATCTTGCACCGAGCGCAATTCGTCGAGATCCCAGCCGCCTGTGGGATTTCCGTTCGAGTCGCGACCTTCAAGAGTATACCAGAAAATTTGACCCAACGCGGTTGCATCCGGCCCCAACGACGGCCGCACTCCTTCCGGCAACGTTCCTGGCGGAAGGCTCGATAACTTTTCGAGCAACCGAGAGCGCGACCAATAAAAATCCACGGATTCATTGAAAATAACGTAAATGGTGGAGAATCCGAACATGGAATAGCTGCGTACCGTCTTTACGCCCGGTACACCAAGCAATGCCACGGTCAATGGATAGGTGACCTGGTCCTGCATGTCCTGCGGCGACCGTCCCATCCATTGTGTAAACACGATTTGCTGATTTTCCCCAATATCCGGAATGGCATCCACGGGAACGGGGGCACGGGCAATACCCATGATGTCCCAGTCGAAGGGAGCGACCATGATCCCCGCTCCCACCATAAGAATGGTCAATAAAAAGACGATGAGCTTCTGTTTAAGACAAAACCAAATGAGCTTCTCGCTCAAACTCTTGGGCTCGGGGTGATTCGTACGTGGCTCGCTCATTGCGTAACTCCCGATGCTATCGCACGCTTCACTTCGCCACATTTCAGCATGGCTTCCCCGAAATAGGGATTCAGGACGTTTTCCTCATTCCACAGCCACGTGGCCCCGGCGTTATCAAATGCCATCGGACAAAATAATTCGAAGACGGGTTTATCCGTTATCACCCCAAATTCATCGAGTGCCGAAGTCAGGGCTTGGGTAAACGGTTTCAAGGCTGTGCGGGCCGTCTCTATATCGTTGGCATTAACCATGGTGTTGAGCGTTGAACGCATCTCTCCCATTGCCGTCATCCAATCGGCATGTCCGGCGCGGGGGACAAGTTCCATATCAACGCCATGAAGCGCCTTCAGTGTCGCGTTCCCTGCTTGATGGACACCATCCAGACTGCCTGCTGCCATGGCCGCAGGCAACCCGAGGGAGGCATTATATAACTGCCCCACCTGTCGTTTGAATACCTCAGGCACGTTGCCAAGCGTCCGCCCGACTGCATCGCGAACTTTCCCCTTCACTTCGCCACATTTGAGCATGGCCTCGCCGAAATACGGATTCAACACATCCGCTTCGGACCATAACCAGATAGCGCCTTTATTATCGAATGCCATGGGACAAAACAGCTTGAAGACCGGCTGAGGCGAGAGCGCACCAAGTTCACCAATAGCCCTGACCAGAGCTTCCGATGCCGGTTCCAGGGCTGTTCGGGCTGCCGCCAAATCTGGAGCGCTTGCAATGCCTTGAAGGGCTTCTTCAAGATCGGCCTGCCAGACCGCCCAATGTTGAGCGTCCATCCCGCTCAGCGGAGTCCCATCCACATTACCGAGAGCCGCGAGCGTTTTGGACGCCGCTTGTTTTGCCGGTTCCAATTGATCGTGTGAAAGGGCCTTGGGAATACCGAGATAGTCCAAATAGACATTCCCTAATGCCTGTTTGAAATTTTGCGGTGCACGGCCTGACGTCGACGCGGTATCGGGAGGCAGAGGGAATTGGTTGGTCAACCGTGTATAGTGGATTTTGAGATCGGCGAACAGTTGATTGACTTCATCACGGGCTTCAGCCTCGCCCCCGAGGACGGCGTCATTACCGAGTGTGACCGAAAGTTCTTTCCAATCCACCGCGGCCTGATCTTGAAGATTCGTGGGGTCGACAGCGCACAACGCATTGTAAAATTCTTGAAAAGCCTGCTGCTGTTCTTCGAGATCATCACCCACGACCGTCTTGCCAAGCGTATCGAACGAGGATTCTAATGCTCGTAATGATTCCGTCATAGCTGGTGAAGGCTCGTAGACGCTCATCATCACATTGGGCGCATCCGAAGCAGGACTCATCATGCTCGGCTTGGCCTGGATCTGCAGGGCAGAGTCGATTTTAAATGCTCCATTGACGACAATCTGCTCGCCTTCGGAGACACCATTTTTCACGACATAAACATCACCAGCTCGAGGACCAAGCACAACTTCACGGCCAACGTATGCCCCTTCCGCTTCCGGATCAGCCACATAGACAATAGCCCGTTTACCAGTCAGCAGTGGTGCCGTTGCCGGAATGACGAGAACATCTTTCTCATTCTCCTGACTTTTCCGCTTTTGTGCTGTCACGAGCATGCCCGGTTTGAGATGTCGTCCAGGGTTCTTCACTTCCAGGCGCACGCGTACAGTACGTGTTTTTTCATTCACAGCCGTATCAATATACGAGACCGTCCCTGTAAATTCTTCACCGGGTAGCGCACGAGTTGTAAACCGCACGGTCTGGCCAAGCTGAATGTTTGGCAGATCCGATTCATACGCTTCCAGAACAACCCAGACGCGACTCAAATCAGCGAGTGTATAAATAGGTGATCCAGCCTTGACGTAGGCTCCTTCGAGAACATCTTTTTTGATAACGACGCCAGTGTCCCGAGCAACGATAGTCACATGCTCGTTGGGTTTCCCAGCCCGCTCAACGTGTCGAATTTGACCGGCAGTCATCCCCAAAAGACGTAACTTTTCTCGTGCTGCATTGATGGTCGCGCTAGCGGTCTCACGTACAAGTCGTGACCCGCTACCAGCTAAATCTTTGGAGGCGGATATGGCATACACCAGTTCGGCTTGCGCTGCGTAGAGTTCCGGGCTGTAGAGTTTGGCCATGGCTTGGCCCTTCTTGATGTCGGCACCAAGATAATCGACGTAAAGCGCATCGATCCGCCCAGCAATCCACGACGTTACGGAAGATAAACGTCGCTCGTCATACTCGACTTTACCGAACAGGCGAAGCGTCGTCTCAACAGCTCGACGCTCCACGGGCGCGACCTCAACCCGAGCCAGTTTCCGCGCTTCGGGAGAAAGAGTCAGTCGACGCGGATTCACAACACCGGAAGCTCTTGAGGAATCTTTTTTGAGAGGAATGAGGTCCATGAAACAAATCGGACATTTACCGGGTTCGGGCAACTGGATTTGCGGATGCATGGAACACGTCCAGATGGTCTTTTCCGCGGACTCGGAGGTCTCCTCATGAGTGTGATCATAATCGGCAGTCCCGGAAGCAACTGTCGAAAGCGATTCGGAATCTTGCGAACGCCCACCAAGGAAATACCCCCCGACAAACGTCGCGCCAAGAACACCGATGAGTATCGCGATAAACAATAGTCTGTGTTTCATGGCATGCCTCTCTATAGTCAACAATCGATGCTTCCGAGGCAGGCAGTGCCTGGCTCGGAAGCATTGATTGGGAACGTCAGGGAATATCTCGACTCCCGATCTCCTACGCTTCTGCCTGCTGAACTAATTGGTTGGAGCATCTTCAAGCGTAATGTGCTCGGATTCAATTTTCTTCATGTATTTTTCCGGATCTTTCTTGAATGTTTCCGGACAGGTGGCACAGCAAAAATAAATACGCTTGCCCTTGTAATCGGTGTATAATTTCGCAGAAGGCTTATATCCCATTACCGGGCATTTCTCTTGTTTTACATCCTGCGCCATTGCTGCCGGTGCCCCAGCAACTGTGAGACAAAATACACACAACAGGGTCATGGCCAACTTTTTCATTGTACAACTCCACTCTTTTGTTTTTTGATACACAAGGCCAGCGGTCTGGTTTATCTTACTTACCTTTTATGGAAGGGACGGAGGATGATGTCGAATACGCCATCAGCGATCCGTCCACACCTGAAGCCACATCCTGACCGACAAGCAACTCAACTTGGGAAAGCTGTTCGGCCTGATCGGCCACAGCACGAGTCAGCGACAGCTGAAATTCAAGCAATGTCCGTTGAGCATCGACCAAGGCAGCAAAACCGGTCAATCCGGTTTGATAACCGCTCAACGCGGCCCGGAAGGACTGCATGGCCTTAGGAATAAGAGTTTCTCGATAGAGTTCTATTTTCCGCATGGCATCCCGGTAATTATACATCGCCATTTTCAGGTCTGCTCCGAGTGTATCAGCAAGTCCATCACGGTTACGCAATGCGGCCAGTCGTTTGTATTCCGCTTCTCGTGCGGTCGCTTCAATGCGGCCAAACCACAGAGGGATATTGATGGATGCGGACACAATCCAGGCATTCTTTCCTGAATCCGGCGGTGGCGCACTTGGGGCGGAGATCGTTCCATCCGAACTGACGCGATTGAACAAGCGGGCATCTCCGGTCACGATGGTTTCGACGCCCAAAGTCAAATCAGGATAATAATCCTGTCGAGCTAAACGCTTTCCAGCTGCTTCTTTGGCTGCAATGTGATCGTATACAATAAGGCGAGGATTGGACTTCCGTTGTTGTGCCAGCAGCTTGTCTTCATCCAAACGAAGATGCATGACCGGTATATCAGGAGCTGCAGAAAGTGATGTCCCAACAGGTCGACTCAACGCGGCATTGATTGCGGCTAACGCCGGTTTTTTGAAATCTCGCAGTGCGGTCAGTCGTTCTTCGAGTTTACCAATTTCAACCTGCAAACTCAGAACATCGGCATGTGGCACAGTACCGGCGGCGTATCCGGAACGAGCCACAGACTCGAGAAAGCGCAACAGGTCAAGATTCTCTTGGAGAATGCGGGTCGCTTGATCCAAATAGGCATATTCATACCATGCCTTCTTCAGCGCATAAAAAACGGACAATCGCACGGCCTCAAAACGTGCCTGAGCAGCTCGGGCATCGTTTGTCGCGACATCAATTCTGCCCAGTATTTTACCAATCCAGGGAAACGTTTGCGACAAACCAAATCGCATGAGCTGCGGGCCAACGCGTGTTTCCACGGATTCGATAAAATAGCCGAACGAAAATTTTGGATCGGGTAAACTCCACTTGGCTTGAGGAATTTTTTCCAGCGCCGATTTCACGCGAAAAAATTCGGCTTTGAGCTGATTATTATCCTTGGCTGCTTGTGCCAGGAAAGACGCTAAATCTTCTGTGGCCTCTTCGCCTTGCGCTGTTTCCAATCCGTGGTGTGCTGTCGTGGTTGCCTTGACTGCTTTTTTTGCCTTTGCATGCGCAGTCTGAATGCCCACAAAAAACAGAGAGCATGCCACGACAACGCACATCATGACCAAGACAAGCCGAACAGCATAACCGGCTCCGTCCCGGCAAGGAACGAGGATGGATGGTTCTTGGGAGGTATTCCTTGCCATGGACGGAGAGAGTGTGTGCATAGGGACGATTCGCTTAATGCCGGTTATGGGTGTTATCGCCGTTCTGTCCAATGTACGGTCCTGGGGACGAGGCAAGATCGAACTTGCAGACAGGCAGCGATTCTGATGGAACATTATTCCAAAAGACATACCAAACCAATTTAGTCTAGAATTAGAAATAACTTGAAAGAAGACAGACATGCTTCGACTCCTGGTTTGTATACCAATTCGGTCGAAAACTGTAAAAAAAATAGACAGAGAAACTGATGAGATGTGACTAAATCATACAGGTGAGCGTGAGGGAAGGACTTTATTCAAAAGGATTGAAGAAAAAGAGTGCTGGAGAAGTGGCTTTTAGGATTGGCACACAGGCCATACGGAAAACTCCGCGTTCACCTTGAACCCCACTCCCACAGCCCCTTTGTGCAGATACAAGCAATAGCTCCAGTCCGGCTCAAAAGTACTTGTCGTGGAAGACCAATAGGCTTCACGAGGATTGAGAAATGGATGCGGGGACGGTAACGCCGGAGAATGACCGGAAGCGTCGACCAAGGATTCAAGTTCATTAATGGAGGGAAGTCGCCAGTCGCGTCCAGTTTTTTGCCGATAGTCAGCGATCCATCTGTAGGCTGTATCCAAATTGACCAGTTTCCCGGCAAGGTCGGCGTGACGTGCCCAGATAAGCCCGGTGAGATCGTCTCGAACAATTTCACCGTCATCTTCAAATCGTTTGTCAGGCCAGGCGACACCCGTGCGTATTGCACCATCCTGTCCTGTGTTGCTGCAGTCGATGGTATTCCCGTCGGTATCGTAGCAAAGACGTTGTCCTGTTTTTGGTATCACATCGCTGCTCCCAGCAACCGGCCAAGCAAGTTCATACCCATCTTTTTTGCCGTAGAACATCCGGCCACCCATAAAATGAACGTGCCAAGCATACGCCGGAGACATGGCCGACGATGTTGACGTCCAATACCAATGCTGGACGAGGTCGGTAAACGGATGATCGGCCGGCAAAACCGGCCGCGTCTGACCATGATCAACCAACGAACGCAGTTCTCGTCGATTTGGAAGACGCCAGTCGGAACGACCATAAGCACGCTCGACGTTCATCTGTTCAATGGCATCGAGGCTTTCTTGCCAGGTGAGGGGGAATTCAGCGATGGCCGCTCGACGCGTCCAGATAAGCTTGGTCAAACGATCGGTGACAAGGTCGTTTTCAACCACAAAACGTGGTTCAGGGAAGGAAACTCCAGACTGTATTTCACCGTCTTGTCCCGCATTCGCACACTGTATAGCTTTACCGTGACTATCAAAACAATACCTTTGGCCGGTTCGAAAAAAATATTTCATATTTCATGCTACCATCCCCATAGCATGAAGGCCACCTTTCAAGCCTTACCAGACAGTCTCGTAGCCATCCGGAGCAAGATCCCAAGTCGGTCCATAGACATGGACACGCAGGACGGGTCTTCCCGAAGGGTCGACAATCGGTCCTCCGGCATGCACCCATCCTAAAATACCGCCAATCATATTTTTCATCACAAGTCCGTATTTTGGGCCATATTCTTCTGCCAACTTGCCGCTCCGGTAACTGATGGTACAATAGACGATGAGTGTTTTGCCACTGTACTGTTCTGGATGTTCTCGGAGATCATCGGCCGAAATGGCTCCGGGAATTGTCGAAACTGCGCGTTCTTTCGGCTCTCGGTCATCGACAAAAATGACATTGCCCTCACCAAGGAGTTGTATGGCTTCTTCCGGACGAATATCGATGACGTCAGGAAATTTCTGTTTATACTCGTAGTACATTTCGCTGACAGCCAGCCGTTTCTGGGCACTATCAAGGAGTCGTGGTTTGAGCCAACCCGCCGCGATGGCCGCGCCGGCACAGACAACAAGAGCCACCCCCCACCAAATAACGAGTTTTCGTCCTCGTAACTGCTTTTTCATAATGAAGCGCGTTCCTCGTCTCAGAATCTGTTCACCGCAACAAATTGGTCAAACGGGTCAAGGTTCGTGACAATATCGAGTGTTTCACCGGAGGTACATATTGAGCAGTTGTAATGAGCTCGGGTCGTTGTTCAATAATAATATCTGTTGCCCACGCTGCACAACACTCGGAAAAGCGAGCACATTGATCAAAATGATCCCGGCCCTCTTTCTCGGCTTTTTTCGTCAAAACCCGACAACACACCGCTCCATGTTCTTCTTTGAATCGATCATGAAGAGCCGCACCGGCTTGTTGCACTTGACGCCGACTCAGGCGCCCTTCTCCGGGACCGGCAAGCAACATACCGAGTGCAAGTTGTCCCCCTGAAAGGGCCCCACAGACACACCCGCTATTCATTCCAACAGGCAAAGAACTGGTGAGGCGCAATACCAGCTCTTCACTCAAACCTGCATCCAACACCTCGTTGATACTCAACATAACGGCATCGGCGCATAAATACCGACGCGAACGAAAAAGCGATTCGGCACGATCAGACACAACCATCCGAATATCTTCGCTTTTTTCAATTATCATAACGTATCCTTATTTCTGTCCTGAAAAAATCAAAACTCGTGGTGGACCCCAGAGGCACCACTTCAACTTCGTGTTCGTCCGCCAAAAAGATAAACAGAATTTGAGCTTTGAAAAGCACTCGACATGCTCTATTCAAACAACCGGGCTGCCCACTCCAGCCATTCCTCAGGAAAACCACGATGATTATGGACATATTCATGGCACGCCTTTTCTAAACGGGGAGTATCATCGGCAAGGCGTTCCACCTCGACCCAGCGATTCCAGTCGGCTGCAATTCGCCACTGGGGATCGTCAATACGGCAATCCGGAAGTCGGTAATGGAATGCCGGTCGAGGCTTAATCAAAGGAGCAATTTCCGGGTCAACATGCTCCATGACAAGACGCGCTTCAATACTGGCAAACAACGGCAACATATCTAACGAGCGATTTCGTGTGGGATTGCTCAGGAGGTAATCAGCAATGAGTTGTCTCCGACTTGGGGCGTAATCCGGAGATAATACCGTACGAACGTATTCTTCGGGAAAATCATCAATATAGGGCGATATACGTCTGGTCAGATCAATCCCCGAGCTCTCGGCAATAGCATGACGCAGCAGCAAATAAGACCGGAGCATATCTCGCAACCAATCCGCTTCCAAACTTGCGGCTTCCACATTGATATGCAAACCAAATCCATAGAGAAACGATGCCTGTGTCCCCTGCGCCTTGTGTTTGTGGAAGTCGGCCCGCAATGCCTCGACTTCATCACATCGGTCCGTCGGAATTGGCGGTGTTACGACTTCAAACGGCACAGCCAATGACGCCAGCTCCAACAAGGCGTCCTCTAAAGTCTCGCGAGAATTAACATCAAGCTCAATGCCGATGGATTTCAGCATTTGCTCGTATTCTTTATTCTTAAGAAGCGAGGCATCGACTTCTACATGGAAATCACCGAAGTCGGTTTGTGCAACGGTATAAGCAAACCGGCTCTCTCGTTGTATCGTTCCATGAAAGCGGTTGACTACAAGTTGGGCAGATTGTTCAATGTCGAGGCCGGCATATTCCAGTTCAAATCCAGCTCGACGGATATCGCCATCAGAATTGGTTGAACGTGGCAGAGGAAGAAATTCTTGATTGTTGTTCGAAAGAGACACGGCATTCTCCTTTGTCCGTTATGAAAGAGTGGTATTCATAGCATATTCCTTGCCGTGATCCAACCAGATGCAATTTTTTATTATCCAACCCATTTCGCCCAAAGCTTTCGTGAACGCGGTCCATCGAATTCACAGAAAAAAATTCCTTGCCACGTGCCCAAGCACGGCTTCCCATTTTCAACAATAAGACTCAGCGAAGGGCCGAAGGTGGTTGTTTTGATGTGGGCATCACTATTCCCTTCAGCATGGCGATAATCACCTTGATGTGGCACAAGACGCCGCATCGCCGTCAACATATCTCGTATCACGGAAGGATCGGCATCTTCATTGATTGTTAAACCAGCCGTGGTATGCGGACAATGTAACACAAGAATACCGTCATCCCATCCTCTTTCCCGTATGAGAGCGGCTATTTCATCCGTAATACTCACCATCTCTTCCCGAGAGTGCGTATTGATATGCAAAATTTCCATACCTTCTCCTTTGCTGATCAATCATTCGATACCAATTTCAGGCATATCCTTGCTTATGTACCCAGGAAAAGCATGGATACGCAATTCTTATGGTCGACAGGCATGTGCAAAATCTTCGGCGTACAGCCGAGACGGTGTTCCGGTTTCCGGATCGGGCAAGACAAGAAAGAGGGTCTGGGATGTAATTCCTTCGGCACGAACCGTCTTCGCCAGGTCGAATAAAGGGGCACGACAGAGACGCTCACCGGGCCAAGACACTTTGTGTGCAATGGCAATTGGCGTTTCCGGAGGATAGCCGGCAGCGAGCAATTCGCTTTGAACCCCTTCGGGATTGCTTCCCGACAAATACACAGCCAAAGCGGTTTTATGCGCTGCTAGATCGCGAAGTCGCTCGGACTCCGGAACGGCTGTTCTCCCGGCAAGTCGGGTCAGCATGAGTGTTTGAGTTTGCTCGGGCAATGTAAACGATGCACCAAAAGCCGCTGCTGCAGCTGAAGCCGACGTGACGCCAGGAATAATTTCCCAGTCGATGCCATCTCGACGTAACAAAGCAATCTGCTCTTGTACGGCTCCATAGAGCGCAGGGTCACCTGTATGAACACGTGCCACAGAGCATCCTTGATGAATGGCATCCACCATACACGCATGCGTCTGTTCCAAGGTCATCGGCGCTGAATCGACAATCTTTGCCCCACCTCCGGCCAATTCGGCAACAGCCCGTTGAACCAAAGAACCAGCATAAAGGACGAGATCGGCCTGACCAATCAACCGGGCCGCTTTGACCGTCAGCAAATCGGGGTCTCCTGGCCCAGCACCAATAAAGCTCACTTTCGGCATGAATAGTTACTCTTTTTCTGCAGTCACAAGAAAGACCGGATTACGACTCACAAGGCGGCGATCTTGCCCAAGCGGTTCAGAAACAGCCGCCTGAATTTCAGTTACTGTGGTTTGGATACCTTTCCGTCTAAACCCGTCCAACACCGTACTCAAACTTCCCAATAAAACACATGCAACCGTCATGCGTCCCCCACAAGGTAGCCGCGCCAATGCGGTTTCAATCACATCGAACTGCGTGCCTGCTCCTCCTCCCACAAAGATACGGTCCGGATCAGGTAATGCATCAATTGCTGTCACGACATCGGACACAACCGTTTCAATATGTAACGCCCCGCTCTTTCGGATCAAATCGCGCATGACCTCAACGCGCTCGGAGAGACGTTCCACAGCGCAAACGCATCCATTGTGTGCCAATACCGACGCCTCCAACGAGACCGTCCCAATACTGGCGCCAAGATCCCACACCGTATGTTTGGGTGCTATCGACAATGAAGCCAGCACCGCTGCTCGTACAGGCCATTTCGTAAACGGATGTCCATAAGGGACAAAAAGCTCGTCCGGCATTCCCAGATGGAGCGCCATGTCCGGCGGAGCGTCACGCTCAAGAACGACAACGTTGAGAGGAGAAAAAGACCGCATGGCGGCTTCGGGCAAACGAAGGTGTTCCACGGTTTCCGTCGGCGCTCCCATATCCTGGCATACCCACATGGAATAGTGGTCCCCTCCTCGCTGGAACACACCTTCGGCAATACGATTCGGGGTGTTGACGGGATCGGTGTACACCGCAACCGCCATGGAGCGGGCCAACGTCGCAAAAAGTTTCGGCAGAGCTGCGCGACCATGCAACGAAACAACTGGAAGATCGTGAGCAGGCCGTTTGATACGTGCGCAGGCCGCATGGATCGCGGTAACTGCCGGATGAAAAACCAATTCACTGGTATCGAAATGAGAAAGCAGCCAATTCCCAATACCATAGAATAAAGGATCACCGGAGGTAAGGAGCGCAACTGTCTTTCCCTCATCCAATGCTTGGCGAACAGCCTGTTGAACGTCGGACAACGGGGAGCCAATGGGGATGACCGGCACATGAATTTTACCAAGACACGAGCACAATCGTGGAGCACAGGCAACAACATCGGCCGAGGCGACCACCTCGGCAAGCGAAGCAGACAATGACGTTTCGGCCATTCCCAGACCGATGACATGAAGAGACGGCATATAATGAGCAGAGCGGCTTACGCCGGATCAAAGTTCGATAACCTTTCCCTCAAAGGCAAGAGAAAGCTTATTGGCCATATCGGCGTTACGGTGAAGAAGATCAGCAAAAATCGACTCCAGAGCATCGTCAGTCCGTGTTGGCTCGTGATGCGTTAAACAAAGATGGCCGACATTGGCTTGACGTCCCAAAGCAACACAGTCGTCCAACGTGGCATGCCCCCACCCTACACGAGACGGATATTCGGCCTGCGTATACTGCGCATCAGCCACTACATAATCGACACCATCTATAAATTCGAGCAAATTGGCACTCTTCGCGGCAACAAGCTTCTCGAATTCTTCGTATTCCTGATCCTCCGGGGAGAATATATTGGCGTAATGTTCATGATCGCCTGTAAAAAAAAACGATTTGCCACTATCTTCAATTTTATACCCAAATGTCAGCACGGGATGATTCATCAGGATGGATGACACGGTTGCTGTTCCGACCTGTATGGTTTGCCGTTCACGGATGGAATCATAACGGATATTTGCTTTCAATTCCGTACTTCGAACAGGAAAATAACAATATTCCATCTGAACGGCCAATATCTCGTCAATGCCTTTCATGGAAACCGGGTCGAATGTTCCCCGTATTCGTATATCGTTGTTCGGAACGAAAAGTGGCACAAAAAACGGCAATCCTTGAATATGATCCCAATGTGTATGGGTAATGAAGATATCACAAGAAAGAGGCATGTTTTTGGCCAACTCAAGACCGAGCGCCCGTATCCCGGAACCAGCATCAAGAATAATGCGCTTGTCATCCGATGTCACGACTTCAAGACACGTTGTGTTGCCGCCATAACGAACAGTCTCAGGTCCGGGGGCGGGAATGGAACCACGTACCCCCCACATGGTGATGCGCATGGTTTCTCCTGGAAGAATTATATGAACAGCTTTGCCTTTTCCACAAGTTCATCAACTCCCTGGAGCACTTGAAGCGCCCCTTCCTGATCAAGGCCCAGCCGATCTTGGACAGCATCTGGAAATTCATCAATCACCACGTTTCCGGCAAAACCGTAGTGCAATTTTTTAGCGGCCTGATTTGCCGCAAAGACGCAGGCCACAACGGAGCTCGGACGCTCTCCGAGAGAATGGTGGTGAGCAATGCTGTCACGCAATGGGACGGGCAAAACCCACTTTTCAGCCAACAGTGCGCCCATATTCGCATGCGTATCGTTCAAAAATTGTTGCTCTGCTTCATGCAGTGGAGTGATGCCAGAGGCGGCTTGCGCCAAAGCCGACTTATAAAGCTCCGGCTCATACAGAGCAAAGATGACTTTCCCGATATCATGCAAAAGCCCTGCAACAAACAAATCCCCAGCCTGAGCGCGGGATATACCTATATGTTCGCCAAGCTGTCTCGCAGAAACACCGACAGCGAGACAATGCAACCAAAAAGCATTGATATCGAAACCGGCTTTATTTTTTCGTGGTAACGCTCCGATAACGGCCAGACTCAAGGTAATATTCTTCAATGTATTCAGACCAATATACACAAGCGCGTGAGAAATAGAGGTGATTTGCTGCGCCAAGCCAAAGACAGGAGAATTAACGAGGCGCAGAATTTTCATAGTTAAAATTGGATCATGCTCGACAACAGACAACAGCTCCTTCGGTGAACAGTTCATATCTGAAGTCAATTGCAGGATACGGTTCACACTTTGTGAAAAAGCGGGTATCTTATCAACCAGGGTGAGTAATTTGGCTCGAGAATCGGTCATGATGCATTGCTGCTGGTTTCTCAAACGACACTGCCCTATGCTTTACGACAGGCAAAAGGCCTTCCTCCTCAACCATTATTTTCCTTAAGTTGTTTTCGATTGTCTTGCAATGCTTGTCTTTTTACGCAAAATTACCGTTTCCAATTGCCATGCTTAAAACGCTATGACACACTGAACAAAAAGAATTAGGTTATGATGATACATAACCACAAAAACACAGAATGACCATGCATGATGAAATGGCTTTCCCCAGTCCCCAGCAAGACCCAGAACTTCTCGTCATTGACCAAGAGCGTGACATCGAGCATTTGCGACGTCAATGCCTGGCTATGGAGGCCAAACTCCGCGATAGCGAAGAAAAATTCAGATTTGTTTCAGAAACAGCCGTCGATGCTATTATCGTGACGGATGTCAAAGGTGACATCACGTTCTGGAACAATGCCGCAAAAAAAATTTTTGGCTACACCGAAGATGAAATCCTCGGGAAACCGTCTTCCATCCTCATGCCCCAGCGATATCAACAGCGCCATGATGACGGCATTGAACGCTACTTGAAAACGGGCGAACCACACCATATTGGCAATACGGTAGAGGTGGAAGGATTGCGTAAAAACGGAAATGAATTCCCTCTTGAACTGTCTTTATCGACGTGGACAACAAATAAAGGAATTTTTTTCGCTGGCATTATTCGCGACATTTCCGAACGTAAGCGCTTGGAACGACTCAATGAAGATGTGCAACGCGTTGTTCGCCATGATCTCAAGTCTCCGCTTATCGGGATCGGTGGTTTTGCCAAACTTCTCCTGAAAAGTGACAACCTCAGTGACCGTGAGAATGAGTGGGCCACCATGATCTACGACATGTCGAAGGACCTGCTCAACCGCCTCAGCTTATCGCGCGATATTTTTAAAATGGAAGAAAATACGTACGAACTCGCACCGAAACCCGTCAACCTTATCCAGGTTATCAAAAGTGTTGATCTTGAGCTGCATGAACCGGCGGAAAAGAAAAACATTGTTCGACGTCATCTGCTGAACACTCACCCGATGGACTTCAATGAAGAATTTCTCATTGATGCCGAAGAGCACCTCATACGTTCAATGATCGATAACCTTGTGAAAAACGCACTCGAAGCATCTCCGGCAAACGAAATTGTAACGATCTCCGTGTCGTGCCGTAACCCAAATGTCCATATTGATATTCATAACCAAGGGACAGTCCCAGAAGACATTCGCGAACGTTTTTTTGAACGCTATGTCACCAGTGGCAAATCTGGAGGCACCGGCCTCGGAACCTATAGCGCCAAGCTTATCGCACATGCCCATCATGGTGATATCCTGTTCACGACGTCAGAAAACGAAGGAACACATGTTGTTGTGACACTCCCTCTGAAACAGCCACCAAATCGACCGAATCCGTGACACCAACTTCCGGAGGAGTTCATTATGAAGACTTCACGCATTGTTAACCTGCGTTTTGAAGGCACGGCAATTGATGCACTGTTAAAGGGACTGTGGCTTATTCTCACTACTATTCCTATAGTCACAACGGCCTGGGGGATGGTTCCATTTTATCGCTGGTTCAATAATAACACTGTCACAAGTGACGGACGACGTTTTTCCCTTGAAGGACGTCCTGCAAATGTATGGTTACTCATGGCGGGATTCACCCTCGCGAACTTCGTTAGAGGCCTCGCCCAAGGCGCCGCTCAACAGGAAACCTCAGATCAGTTTGACCCGGCAACGATTCTACTCGGTTTTGGACTGTTCATCATTGTCCAACTTTTCACCTGGGGTATTTTAAAGTGGTACATAAGTCATACGCGTCTTGACGATACCATTGCGTTGCGTTTTCGTGGTGGAGCTATACCATTTATTGGATGGATGATTCTCAGCATCATTTCAATTTTTACCATCATTGGGTGGGCTTGGGTCAATGCCGCCATCATTCGATGGGTCCTCAGAAATATAGACGCTCCCAATATGACATTCGTCTTTACCGGTCGAGGGCATGAAGTTCTTTGGCGTTCTCTTGTCGCGCTTCTCGGCTCAATTTTTATCGTGACAATACCCTGGGTATGGCTATGGTTGACCAAGTGGTTCGTTGCTTCGACGCATATTGAATGCGACCAAATTTCATAAAGATATCGCACTTCTTTCACTTGCGTTGCTCTAAAAGGAAGGCTACCTCTTGACCAAGCAACTCGTATTGGTCGTGTGGGTACTTTGGAGATTCACAGTGACGACGAGAGCTGACCAGGTCACGTATCGTCTCAAAATTGTTAGACAATGCAGACTATTCCATCTTTCAACATTCCAAATGGTCGCAATGTCTTTCAAACTCCATGCCTTTGTTTCTTTTTGCCTGATTTGGCTATGCGTGTTGCCATGTCGAGCTACGGCGCAAGATCATCTTGTCATGTCCGGCCCAGACAATATTTACCCTTTGCAATTCATCAACGAACAGGGGCTTCCCGACGGCTCCAATCTCGGATTCTGGCGTAGAGCTCTCAAAACTCAACAATTTGAACTCATTTACTTATTCGATTCGCTTCAAAACGCACAGCACGATGTTCTTGAAGACCGCGCCGATTTTGTTTCCCCCGTTATCGGTTCTCCCCTTCTTCCAGGGCTGACATTAACAAAAAGTTATCATCATATTGATATATATCTCTTTTACCAAGCAGGCCTAGGCCTGATTACCGGACTCCACGATGTCGCTGGACTCCACGTCGGTGTTATAGACTCCATGCCAATTGCCAGAGAGATCAAAGCGCAGGGCAACGTCAATTTTACCGTTGTTCATTTCAACAGCGCAAAAGAATTGTACGCAGCTGCCGAACAAGGTGAAATCCAGGCTTTCTGCTCTCCTTTGGCATTAGCCAAGCTGCACTTTTCCCCCGAACAATTGGAAACCTCCTTCCACCACACGAGTGCCCCGGTTCTCATCCTTCCCATCGCAGCGGCAGTAAAACAAGGGAGGACCGTTCTTCTCGATCGCCTCAATACCGCTATTGATAGCCAACGTCTCAAAAGAGGAGGTCAACTTGGAAGTCGCAACCATACCGGTGGAGCGGATATCTTTTTCCCTTGGGATAAAGCCGTGCTTATCGGCTTGGGGTTTATTCTCGCCTTTTTCTTCGTGGCATTATGGAACTGGCAACTCAGACGAAAAGTTCGGCAAGCTACAGAGCGATTGACCTCCTCCAATAGAAAACTGGAGCATGAAATCAGTCGACGAAAGAATGCCCAATCCGAACTCGCCCATATCAACCGTAAACTTGAAGGCATTGTTCTCGAACGAACAAAGGATCTCCGTCACAAGGCCGAAGAACTCGAAGCCGCGAATGAACGTCTGCGAGCCATGGATGCATTGAAGTCCATGATGGTCTCATCGGTTTCTCATGAACTCCGCACCCCTCTGACGTCCATACGGGGATTTGCCAAGCTCGTGGATAGAGATCTTGATCGGTATTTCCTTTCCAGTGTTGCAAGCGACAGACGACTCCATAGCAAAGCCACTCGCATCAAAGCGAATTTGTCTATTATTGAAAGCGAAGGAGCACGCTTGTCACGACTCATCGATGACATGTTGGATTTATCGAAAATCGAAGCCGGGCGTATGCAGTGGAGGGACCGACCTGTGACCCCGGAGGTGTCGATCCTGAGTGCGGCCTCGGCTGTACGCACTCAATTTGACAATAAACCCGATGTCGATCTCGACATCCGCATTGCGAAGAATTTACCGACAATCCTTATTGATCCCGATCGATTTGAACAGATGCTTATCAATTTGCTCGACAACGCCTGTAAATTTACGAAAGAAGGCTCCGTCACGATTGAGGCCAAAGCGCAGAATGGCACCCTTCATGTTGAAATTGCCGATACTGGTGTTGGCATTCCTCCAGAATATCTCGACTCTATCTTTGAAACGTTTCGTCAGGTTGAGCGCGACACACTCGAAGACAAACCTTCCGGAACCGGTCTGGGATTGGCCATTTGCCGAGGTATTGTCGAACACTACAACGGGACGATCAAGGTGCAATCAACACCCGGCGAAGGAACTATTTTCACCGTGACACTTCCTTCCATGCAATAATCCCCGCGTAGAAATCCACCGTCATCGCTCAAAGTGCTGAGGATAAGCTTCTGCAAAATTGCCACCATGAAATATAATTCGTCCACTTTGCGCCAAGGCTTCACGACAGGATCGGCGGCTGCAGCTGCGGCCAAAGCCGCCATCATACACCTTGTCTTTGGTCACTCCTGCACATCCGTCAATATACCGGTTCCACCGGGAGCACCTCTGGACGATACAACGAGACTCGACATCCCCCTTGCACGTGTCTGGGCCATCAGCCAGGAAGAAAGTGCCGCATTGGTCATCAAAGATGGAGGCGATGACCCGGATGCAACACACCGGGCACGGATATCCTGTCGAGCCAGTCGCATAAACCATACTCAACCCTGCGATATCATTGTCGAAGGTGGTCGTGGAGTCGGTCGTGTCACGTTACCCGGCCTCCCTGTTCCTGTCGGGCACGCCGCGATTAACCCTGCGCCGTTGGCACAAATCAAACGTGCTGTTGCCGAAGTGAGCCCCACACTGCCAGGCTTGCGTCTTGTCATTGAAGTTGAAGATGGTGAAACGATTGCTCAAAAGACCTTAAATCCTCGGCTAGGCATCGTGGGAGGGATTTCTATTCTCGGAACATCAGGTATTGTCGTGCCGTACAGTAGCGAAGCCTGGAAAGCCGCCATTGACGAAAGTCTATCCGTTGCTCGAGCTCAAGGCATCACCACTATCTTTCTCACCACAGGCCGAAAATCCGAACGATTCCTCAGAAATCGCAACCCTCACGCTCCCGCCATTGCGTACGTCCATATGGCCGACTATGTTGGACATACCGTCTCTGCTGTGACTCGCGCAGGTTTTCATGACATGGTCTTCGGTCTGTTTTTTGGCAAGCTCGTCAAAATCAGTCAACAATACGCTCATACACATGCACACGTCTCTCATATTGACTTCTCTGCCATAGCGAAGACCGCTCTACAGTGTGGAATTCCTGAAGAAATAACCCGACGCATTGAAACTGCTGTTACGGCACGCCATGTGCTGGAACTCGTTGCAGGTTGCGCTGAAGCATCTCATTTCATCGATACCATAGGTCAGTCCGCGCTGGCATTTCTTACGACGCTCTCTCCCCTTCCGAAACGGCTTCACGTCTTTGATTTCGACGGTACTATTCTGTGGGAAAGCGACGCCGTACCAAAGGAGCATACAATAAACGTTTGAGGAAGAATGCCTCCCTAGTCTCCCCCACCGCGTAACGCCTCTATAGGGTTCATGGCAGCGGCTTGCCGGGCAGGTTTGAGACCGAATGCGATAGCAATAAGTACGGAAGAAAGCGTAGAGAGCACAAAAATTTTTGTTGAAAGAACGATCTCTATTTGGCCCGTACGCGTCAATAGCTCAGCAATGGCAATCCCGAGTCCAATTCCACAGAAGGAACCCAAAAGAGTCAAATACACCGCTTCGCTCAAAAACTGTATGGTAATGGCAAACCTCGTCGCGCCGACCGCTTTGCGCAAACCTATTTCCTGCTTGCGTTCACTCACACTGAGATACATGAGGTTGGCCAACACAAATCCCCCCACAAAAATGGCGACGGTCGCCGTGATGCCAAGAAACACCACGAGCCCGCCGGTAAACATCGTCAAAAACTTCAATATCTCCTGTGCAGTCAGAATCGTAAAGTCGTCATCCTCCCCATCCTGCAAATGGTGGTTATGCCGCAGCAGAGCGCGCAAGTTTTCTACATGATCCGCCATACGGGACGGATCATAAAATTTGACGCGTAGTGCCCGGAAATACTGTCGATCCATATTAAACCGTTGTGTCAGAGTCGTGAGAGGAATAACCATGCGATCATCGACGGATTGCCCTCCGCCACCACCGGAAACACCACGATAGGCCAGTCTTCCGACTATGCGGACAGCCAGGTCGCCAACTCGAACGATTTGACCGATAGGCGACGTCTGGCCAAATATATTGCGTGCCGTCTCGTCACCGATTAATGCAACTTTGGCCCCGCGTTCAACATCCTCGCGGGTCAAATCTCGTCCTTCAACCAATGGCCAGTTCCAGGCCGATCCATAATTTTCCGTTGCTCCAACCAGAGTAGGGAGATCCGCGGAAGTATTGCCCGCCTTGACACGTAATCCAAATTTAGCCCGCATGGGTAGGACTTTATACGCCCCCGGTAACGACTGGGCGATACGTTCGGCATCAGCCCAACTTAACGTGAGCACGCGCTGCCCAACGGGACGATTTCGAATATCTCCACCCAAAACAAAAGCCGCATCCGGGCCAAACCAATCCACGATTTCCAGTGCTTTTTTTCGTCCACCATCTACAGCAGCCACAATGACCGTCAATGCAGCAATGCCAAGAGCTACAGCCGAAACAACGAATATCCCACGCAGAATAAATGCTTTGACCGCAGCCAGCGCCGACATTTGGATGCGGCCGACAAGGCGCAGACTCAATAATGCGTGGGAAAACAGACTCATTCAGGCCCAACCTCACTGACTTGACCGTCGCGGACAAAAATACGACGCGAGGCATAGGCCGCTGTTGCTTCATCGTGTGTAACGACAACGATGGTTTTACCAATTTGATTAATTTCCTGAAGAATCGACATGATTTCTCGACTGGTGACGGAGTCGAGTTGCCCTGTCGGTTCATCCGCAAGAATCAATTCGGGATCGTTGACTAAAGCGCGAGCTAAGGCGACACGCTGCTGCTGTCCTCCTGACAATTGTGAAGGTTTGCTGGAAAAATGATCGGCAAGCCCGACATCGGCGAGTAACTGGCGAGCCCGTTCGTTTAAGATATCTTGGTCTGTTTCAGCATAGAGTCCAGGGAGCAACACATTATCCAAAGCCGTTGCATACGGAATAAGATAGAAACTTTGAAAGACAAACCCGAGCATCCGGCCACGTAAACGGGAAGCATCATCATCATGCAATGCCGAGACATCATGGCCAGCAAGAAAATATTGTCCTGCTGTCGGTCGGTCGAGCAGCCCCATAATATGGAGCACTGTGGACTTCCCCGAACCGGATGGGCCCTGCAACGCAACGAATTCGCCCCGTTGCAATTCCAAATTGACGCCTTTCAAGACAGGTAACTGAAGATCACCACGAAAATACACCTTTTCGATGTCCTTCATGGAAACAAGCGCATTGTCCTGCCCGGAATATGACAGCGCCATTATTTTTTTCCTTGTTTTGCCGGCAAGACGACCTGAACAGCCACAGTTTGTCCTTCTTCAAGACCAGAAACAACTTCGGTTTCCCGCAATCCAGCTAAACCAAGCTCGGGATGAAGTTGAACAACGCTGCCATCGTTATTGACACCATAGACTACCTGCGTGCCCTGAACCCACTTCAATGCTGTATTCGGGATAACAAGCACGTCGTCGAGCTGCTGAACGACGATACGACACTGTGTCGTCATTTCCGGACGCAGCCTTTCAGCCTGCTCTATGCTCACGGGAACCAATGCTTTGTAATAGACGATATTATCACGAATTTCTGGCTGAGGATAAATCAGCTCGACAGCCCCTTGAAAAACGGTGTCCGGATATGCATCCACCTGAAACTCTACAGCTTGTCCCGGTTTCACCTGTCCGACATCGGTTTCATCGACATAAATCCACATTTCCAGCTTTGTTGGATCAATAACGGTAATAAGGTTCGCGACCTGCAGTCCGGCAACAACGGTTTCGCCTTCTTGAATCGTTACCTGACTGACCACTCCTTCAATCGGACTGACAATGCGGGTATACGAAAGTTGCGTGTTACGTGTGGACAAAGTGGCACGGGCTTCGTCGACATTTCGTTTCGCTTTGATACGTTCTTTTTCAAATTCAGTTTTCAACAATTCAGCGCTGGCTCGTCGAGCGCTCACTTGACTCGCTTTCACCAACGCATCGCGTGAGGCCGCATCATAAACATCTTTTGCAACAAGTTTCTTCGCATACAGTTGAGCTTGCCGTTTCAGGGTGAGCCGAGCATATTCTTCCTCCGCTTCGGCCAGACGCAACTGTGCTTCAGCTTCTGCAATGCGCTTGGGATAAACTGTCTCGACGCGACCTTGTTCTGCTTTGGCGCTTTCAAGACGAGCCTTAGACACATCAAGTTGGGCAAGCTGTTCCCGATCATCGATCAAGGCGATGACTTCGCCTTTTTGAACCGGATCTCCCACTTTGACACGCATTTCATCGATAGAGCCTGTTGCTCTTGCCCCGATTTTGACAATCGCACCAACTTGGGCCTGCACAATGCCTGTCGCTTCCAATACTTTTCGAATATTGCCGCGCCGCACTTCAGCTGTCTCAAGAACGCGAATCGGTTGCACACCAGATCGCAATGACCAATACGCAATGCCAGCAATACCAATAATGATAATGGACATGAGCATCCATTTTCTTTTCCGCATGCTGTTCTTTCTCTCCTCAATTCGAATCGACCAAAGGCCTCCAAAAAGTCCAAGCTAGCATTACAACAGCGCGCTATACGAATGGAGGCGTCGTGTATCGATGCATTACAGACTTTGAAGCCACTCCGACAAAGGCTCCTCAACACGCTTTCGTATGGTGTGTAACCGTTCTTGCGTTCCGGCTTCAAACCGCATTGTTATTTCAGGTTGTGTATTCGAAGCACGTATGAGTGCAAATCCATCGAAAAACTCAAGTCGCAGGCCATCAATGTCGACGATATCATAATGGCCTTGAAAGAACCGTCGGGCCTTTTCGATAATCTCATGCTGTTTTGTCTCCGGACACGGTATTCGTATTTCAGGTGTCGTCCATGTTTCAGGCCAATCATCGAGCCAACCGGACAATGATTTTTCCGGATGCGCACAGAGAATTTCAACAAGGCGAAGTGCAGCGTATATGCCGTCATCAAACCCGAAATAGCGATCGGCAAAATAAAAATGTCCGGCAAGTTCGCCGCCAAGAATCGCCCCGGTTCGACGCATATGTTCTTTTACGAAAGAATGCCCTGACGGAGTCATCAGGGGTTCTCCTCCGTGCCGTGTGATATCGTCGAAAACAAGACGACTACACTTCACATCGGCAGCAATTCGGCTTCCCGGATGTGTTGCAAGCAATTCCCGTGCGTATATGGCAAGAATACGATCACATGAAACATACGCTCCATTTTCATCCACGACGCCCAATCGATCGGCATCACCGTCAAGGCCAAGACCACATATTGCGTTCTCGGAAACAACACGTTTTTTGAGGTCTCCGATATTTGCTTCTACAACAGGGTCAGGGTGATGGTTCGGGAATCGACCGTCCGGCTGACAGTATAGCTCAGTGACATCAATTCCTGCCTGTCGTAAGGCTGCTGCAGCCACAAGTCCTCCGGCTCCATTCCCTCCATCAAGCACAACGCGAGGTCTTCCATTACGGTCGAAGCGACCAAAATTTTTTTGTAAAACATCAAGGTAAGCAGGACGAATATCATGTGTGCTCACGATACCGGTACCGTGGGTGAATCGGTCTTTACGCATGATGTCGCCGATGGAAGACAACTCATCGGAATGCAACGTGCCATGACCGAACCATATTTTAAATCCGTTGTATTGAGGCGGATTATGACTGGCTGTCACCATGACGCCCGCCTTCAGGCCGAAATATTGTACAGCAAAATACAATAATGGTGTTGGAACGAGTCCAAGAGAAATGACATGCACACCACATTGCCGAAGCCCATCGACCAGGCAAGCCGCATAATCCGGAGAGCTCAAACGACAATCGCGACCGACAACAGCTCGGTCTACACCATGATTACAAAAATATGTTCCTATGGCTTTTCCAAGGCGAGTAACCACATCAAGATCAAAATCGATGTCAACTTTTCCGCGAATATCATAGGCTCGAAATACGGAATAGAGGTCGGTTTTCATACGTTTCTCCCGGAATGCATCACAACGAATGCGAACTAAACAATGAACGGACCCCTTGACCAAGTGGAAGACTCGGTCTACTTCCCACGTATTATGAATTGGGACTGGGACAAACTGAACGAAAAGCGGCAAAGGAACGCGCCACCAACTCCGCCGGACTTGAACAAAATCGGCGATGAGTTCAAAAAATTCAAGGATATTCCTGGAAGATTTCCTGGTGGCGCGAAGCTCATTGTACCGGTACTCATCCTGCTTTGGCTCCTTAGCGGGATTTACATCGTACAACCGGACGAAATGGGCGTGGTAAAACGATTCGGTGCATTCAACCGGTTGACAGGGCCGGGTCCACATTACCATATCCCCTTCCCTGTGGAAAGCGTGCTGACACCGACGGTCTCTCAGGTGCAGCGCTTTGAGGTTGGGTTTCGCACCATTGGCGGACGCGAAGGATCAAGTGTGTCGCAATTTCGACCTGTGCCCGAAGAATCGCTCATGTTGACAGGCGATGAAAATATCGTCGACGTCCAATTTATTGTCCAATACCAGATCAAAAATCCGCAGGATTATTTGTTCCGCATCGCTCAACAGGACGAAACCGTGAAAAACGCGGCAGAAGCTGCCATGCGCGAAGTGATTGGCAATAACAAAATCGATTCTGTACTCACGACGGGAAAACTCGAAATTCAAAACCAGACCAAAAAACTCTTGCAATCGATTCTCGACAAGTACGAATCCGGTATTAGTGTTGTCGCGGTTCAGCTTCAAGATGTGCATCCGCCGCGAGAAGTCGTCGACGCGTTCAAAGATGTGGCAAGTGCCCGCGAGGACAAAATTCGTTATATTAACGAGGCCGATGCGTACTTGAACGACCTCATCCCGAAAACACGCGGACAAGCCGAAGCCATGCTCAACCAGGCTCGTGCATATAAAGAACAAAAAGTCCGCCAATCACAAGGTGAATCTGCACGCTTCTTGGCTCTTCTGACGGAGTACGAAAAAGCTCCGGAAGTCACGAGGAAACGTCTTTACCTTGAGGCTATGGAAGAAATCTTGAGCAACAAAGGTGTGGAAAAGACGATTATCAGCCAGGATGCAGCGAGCAAAACGACTCCTCTGCTTCCGCTGAGTACGTTCTCGCAGACCCCAACGGCCGGAGTTCAGCCTCAAAAAGGAGGACAGTAGCATGTCGATATTCAAATCCTCCTCTGTCCTGTTACTTATTGTACTTGCGGCAATTGTTCTCATTACGCAAAGTGTCTTTACCGTTGACCAGACTCAGCGCGCCATTGTCTTGCAGCTCGGCAAACCTGTTGGTGGAGCCCGTGGCCCGGGTTTACACTTCAAATTGCCTTTCGTTCAAAACGTCATCTACATGGACTCACGCATCCTTGACTATGACGCCAAGGCAGCAGAAATATTGACGAAAGATAAGAAAACCATGGTTGTCGACAATTATGCCAGATGGCAAATCACGAAGCCGCTCGACTTCTATACGACATTGCGCACAGTAAGCCGCGCTCAAGCCCGCCTTGAAGATATCATTTATGCGGAGCTCCGCGTTGCTCTGGGACAATTTACTTTAGCGCAGATTGTTTCGAGCAAACGCGCTGAAATAATGGAGCTTGTCACAGAAAAATCGAATGCCGCTCTGACTCCGTTCGGCATTGAAATTGTGGATGTTCGGATTAAACGCACCGATCTGCCCCCAGAAAACCAGAACGCGATTTTCGGACGTATGCGTGCCGAACGAGAGCGTCAAGCCAAACTTTATCGTTCGGAAGGACGAGAAGAAATGGCAAAAATCAAGTCCTCGGCAGACAAGGAACGGGCAGTACTCCTCGCCGAAGCCGGTCGGAAATCTGAAATCCTGCGTGGTGAGGGAGATGCCCAAGCCGCAGCCATATATGCCGAAGCATATAATAAGGACAAAGAATTCTATGCATTCACGAAAAGTCTGGATGCATACAAAAAGAGCTTCAGGGACAATGCCAAGATGGTTCTAACACCTTCAAGCGAATTCTTTGAATACATGCATTAACACGTATGAAGACGATTTCTGTTTTCCATCGTATTCCTCTTCTCTTCTTGCTCGCAACCGTAATCTTCATCGCAGGTTGCGCCGACTGGAATAACGGTTTTGAAGAGGAGATATTGGGACGAGCTCCAACTCCAGTGGACTCTCCCGCCCCTGTGCGTCGGGCCTCGGCCGATACAGCCAAACCGGCTCTAGAAGCCAGCCCGGCCCAGGGCACTCCTCCCGAATTGCCATCCAATTCGCTCATGGAATCTGGTTTAACAGAAAAAACCATCAATGAAGCGACAATCGAACCAATGCCCGTGCAAACCGCACCGACACCGGCTCAAGGTCAAGCCATTCCACTCCCCGTACCACCCCGCCCGTCTGCTCCTGTTGCTCCCGCACCGATGCAGGAGAACGCTCCAATCCAAGTTTCTGAACCTGCTCCGGTGGATAGTCCGAGAGAAGAACCAGCCGTAGCATCTCCTGTCGTTGAACCCGCTCCTGACACCGACGTACAACGATTTCGTTCCATATACCAAGTGAGTGCATTTGTTCATGAAGACAATGCAAAGAGCTTGAGAGATATGCTTTCCGACCGAGGGCACAACGCTACAATTGAGCCGTCTGATGTCAATGGAAAAACGTATTATCGCGTTCTCGTCACCCTTGAAGGAACAACACCGGAGATGCTGAGCGAACTGTCTGAAATTGGCGTAACAACGCCAAAACTTGTTACCCAGACGCCTCTTCCGTAACCCCAAACACTGCGAGCGTGTTTTTTATATGAAACAAAATTTTGTTATTGCTCATAGGGAGCATAACAAAACACATAGTATTTTTTACAAGGCCAAAAGAAAAGAGGTGCGGCTTTCAGTTCAATGAAGTCTTGCACATACCACTTAGAACTTCTATTTGAGAATTTTCCGTAACACGAAAATCAGCAATACATTCCCATACAAAGCGAATCAATTAAACAACGGCATGTTTGGCGAGACAAACATTCCACCCCTCAGAATTCGAAAAAAAAGCCGAGGACAACTTCCTCGGCTTTTGACGTGTTCTACGAATATGTTAACTCTAGCAATCTTTCCCTACTCGTCTCCGTAAAAAGCCGATTCCGAAGAGACCTGAACCCATCAGCCAAACCGCTCCAGGAAGAGGAGCAGAGGCAGGGGTAAAGCCTGAGAATTCAGCGTAGGCGCTTCCAGCTTCATATCCAGGAGCTAAAGCCGTTGTATAGAGTGTAAAGGTGTGCGTCCCTTCATCCAGGAGGACATTGGAGAGTTCCCCATGAAAGTACTTACCTTCTGTATAGGTCGTGTCCCATGAGACTGCCGAGTCATCGATATACAAAGCAAATTCATCTCCAGGTATATACCCATCCCATGCACTCGCAAAGTCAATATAGGACGCTGTATCCAATTCAATTCCCCAATATATTTCCCCTCCAGGAATACTGCCGATCTGGTCGATTTGGCCGAGGTCTCTCCAATAAAAAGATCCGGACCATCCCGTATCATAATCAATTTCGATATATGCATAGCTTGATGTCGCAAGAGAAAAAAATACAATAACGACACTCAAGCACATGAATAATTTCTTCATCATATTGTCCTTCTCAATAGCGTTTAATATGGAGAATCCACAACCAATTTCATCTATTGTCTTCATTGCGCAATTGACTGGAACCAATGCAGTCAACAAAAAAGGCAACTCAAACTAATGCATAACAGCAAAAGACATTCCACTCTAAAAAATAACAATAGTAAAGTATTACACAACTCAAAAGTCAATCAATCCAAATTTTCCATACAAAAAGTAATACGATCACAAGAGTTATTCAGATTTATTTGGACAATTGAGTGAACGAGCTTGAGAATATATTCTCTGGAGAATACCATGCGTAATACAATAAAATATATGTGGAACAGTAGCTCATCAAGAGACATGAACACTGTACCAAACCCTTCTCCAGGCGAACTACAACCTGAATGAGGGGTCTCCCAAAGATCGAGATGACCCAACACGAAATGTAACGAGAGAAAAGAGACAAAAACAAAGATGATTTTCGGAGAAAATACGGAGGTAAGAAAAACGAGCGGTGGAAGGAACATTGTGCTCCCTCCACCGTCAGCAGATAAAATCAGATATGTGTATTGACGACACCACCGAGTGGAACTTCAACATAACCGCCAAGTTCGACCATTATGTGTCCTCCCGGTTCGACATTAAACCCTTGGGTTGCAGGAGACGTGTTCACCTGTCCAGCAGGTCCTGGCTCCACATGCCCAGCGTGTCCGGCCACGGTATGCCCGGCCTCACCGGCAAACGTACGCCCCGCCCCCCCTGTGGGTATAGCATCGGGATAGTGAACGAGTCCGTCCATGTGGTTCCTCCTTGGTACAGGTGGGAGGATTATTTGCCAAACAACCAAGGCGAAAGCACGCCATAATCCTTTCTTTTAATATGGGGTCTCTCCGCCAGCTTGGCAAGGTTTTGACAACGCAATGCGCTTTTCAGATGTTTTTTTCTTACACGGCTTTATTATAAGAAGCAACTCTCCAAATTCTTCGGTGAGCCAACACGGTACTCTCTTCTCAGCGGTAGCGATCTGTTACATAGTGTTGGATAGCGCGTTGTTCATCCTCTGGCATCTGGTAAAATGTATCGTCAACAACCCGTGTTAAAAAAATTTCCGCCAACTTGGCCTGTCGCTCCTCCAATGGTAACTGATGAAAGTCCCCCTCGTTATTGAGCTCTGCTATGACCGCCTCAACCTTCTCTGCATAGTATTCCTTACTCGCTCGCCATACGTGTGCAATTGGAATACGAGCAGTTGTAGATGGGGAAGAGGTCATCGCTTGAACAGAACGCGTATGTATTATGCCGGATACGAGAGGTTGCGTATGTTTCACTCGATCATAGCTCCATTGGCTCAACAATATGACGCCAGAAATCTGAAACGTCATAATGGATACCAACACAACAGCAGATCTCATGCATATCTCCTCGTTCTTGACGAAACAATAATCCCAACACAAAAAACACCGCGACCCTGAGTCCTGACAGGGGCGGAGTTCCAGTCCTTCTTGGATACACGAATTCATCACAATCTGTCGATGTTTGATGCGTATGATGACAAACATCGATTTTGCTCCAGCCCTTTTGCTGAGCATATCAAACAAGTATTGCAATTTTCATGAAATCCGTAACACTCTTTCGATGATAATCAGTGCCAGCCGCCGCACGGACATCCCGGCATTTTACTCGTCCTGGATAAACAACCGGCTTCATGCCGGGTATTGTGACGTCCCCAATCCCTTTAATATCAAGGTGGTAAGCCGTGTCAGCCTCACTCCAACAGATGTAGACGCCATCGTGTTTTGGACACGCTATCCAGCCCCGATTATCCCTTATCTTCCAGCGTTTCTTCAAATGGGGCATAACATTATCTTCCTCATCACCGTGACCGGCTATCCACGATTTTTAGAACCGTGCCGCCCGTCTGTGCAAAAAAGTCTGGACTCCATTGCACGTTTGGCTGAAATCATTGGCCCTGGCCGGATAGTATGGCGCTATGATCCCATTATTGTGACAGAGCGCTTCACATGGGAAAATCACCGATCTCATTTTCGTCGTCTTGCAAAGGCACTTTCAGGATGTACGCAGCACGTTACTGTCAGCTTCTTCCAAGATTACACCAAAAACCGTGCTCGTATGGAGCAAGCCCGTCGATATGGCTTTGGTCCTCTCCCCCTCTCCTTTACAGAAGAAAACACCCTGCTTGCCGAACTCGCATCCATAAGCCAAACGTGTAACATGACAATGTCCATGTGTGCCTCGGGTGATCGTTTACTCCCGGACGGTGTTCAGCCGGGAGCCTGTATCGATGGTGGTCTCATTGAGCAAGAGTTCGGAGTGAAGTTGCCGAAAGTCAAAGATCCGGGACAACGAAAATCATGCGGTTGCGCCCCCAGTCGAGACATCGGTATGTATGATTCATGCACGTTCGGTTGTACCTATTGTTACGCTGTCAAAAACTTTGACCTCGCCGCAGCAAACAGACGACGTCACAAGGCCACCGGAACAAGCTTGTTGCCACTCCCCGCACGTCAAGTGAATTCAGGGCAACTGCCTCTTCCCCTTGCCCAACCGTGCACAAGAAAATCCTAAAAAGTAGATTGGTTCAGACAATGAAAGAGTGGCATCCCTTTCCCTCATCTTGATCAGAATCAATTTTCCAACAAAGCGCTTCACATTACGTGTAGCGCTTTGCTCTCAGCTCTCGACAAGAGAAAGTACGGAAGGTTTTATAAAAGCCCCTGGGACAAGGCTGTTTCGATATCTATGGGATAATAGTTGAGATCACGCCCGGCTGGTTCGATATCGGCGCTTTTTTGGCAGGTTAAACGAGGAATCTGATCGGCTGTTAGCGGGGGGTGCTTCATGCCGATGAGTGCAAAAAGGCGAGCTGCCCAGGCAAGAAGAATCAAAGGAATGGGGAAAATCGGTCGTTTACGATTTTTCGCCTCCATGATGCGTTTGACGAACTCACGGCACGTCAGAACATCTGGACCAGCAAGATCATAGGTTTGTTGAGATGCCGCTGGGCTTTCGAGACTGGCCAAGAGAGCATCATGGACGTTTTCAGCATACACAGGAGCAAGCGTATAATGCCCAGCCCCCGGCAGCATGACACAGAAACCGGATGCGGCAGCATGAGCGAGCTTACTCACCGCTTCAGGTTTTGCCGTTCCGTATACTTCAGCAGGTCTCAAGATGGTAAAGTCGAACCCACTCTCGCGAACATGCTTTTCGGCCGCAGCTTTCGAGGCACCGTATCCGCCACATTCTGGATGCGCGGCCCGTGTACTCACGTAAACAAAACGTCCACTAAAATTGGTATTTTGAGCTTGTCGAATCAAATCAGCCGTGGCCTGATCATTGACCGCCGTATAGTCTTGTAATTTCGAACTGTGCGTCAATGCCGCCAAATGCAGAATGACATCAATATCGTACAAAGCATGCGCGTAGGTTTCCGGCTTACAAATATCTCCAGCCACCACGACCACGCGTTCACGGGAGTGAAAGACTTCGGGATTGCGCACGAGAACCACAATATGGTGTCCGGCCGCGACGAGTCGAGGAAGAAGGCATTGTCCCAGACCGCCGGAGGCTCCAGTGAGAAAAATCCTCATCGTTTGACGGTAAATTCGCGAAGACGTGCACGAACCAAGTTACTGACAAATTCCATGACGGCACCAAGTCGAACAAATGAACGCCGGTTTTTTGCCTCATGGAACACTGTCGGAATTTCTCCAAATGCAGCGCCATACCGACGGACTTGGATCATAATTTCTGCATCAAGAAACCAATCATCTGAAACCAGGTTGAGTTTTTCAAAAAAAGCGCGGGTAAATATCTTTGGCTTGGAGTTGATATCGCTGGACTTCAGTCCTGGAAACAGGATTCGAAAAACCAGATTGTATGCTTGGCTATTCAGGCGACGAACAAGGCCATCACGCCGGTCGGCTCTATAGGTGCTGACAACATCAAGCCCCTCGGCTTTCAATTTATCATACACACGCTGAATATCTTCAGGAGGCATTTGTTCATCTCCATCGATCAAACAAATGATATCTCCCGTGGCAGCATCAAGCCCCGTTCTTGCATCCCACCCCATCATACCTTCTTTGACCAACGTCAGAGCCTTGATACGTGGATCAGACGATGCCAGTTCACGGACGACGTGCGGGGTTGTATCCGTTTCGTCGCCGGCATTGTAATTCCCGACGAGAACGATTTCCCAATCAGAAGTAATGGATTCGACCTGTTCAACGACTTTCGCCGTAAACGGTCGAGCCTGCTCTTTGGCCTTATAGCACAATACAACTACGGAAAGATGTGGAGGCAACGTCGGATCTCGGTCTGTTTGGGGGTTGGCATAACTCCTAATAGCACACGGAGCCTAACAGAAGACTATGGTCGTCTCAATATTTTTTCTTGTCCCGCTCGGTATCAGGCGGCCGGTTACGGCTTCGTAGCCTGCACCATGTATTGTCCCCCCATGGGTATCCACCCGAGAAACCGCTCAAGCACATCCAACCGCTTGAGTCGAGGAGGAAAAAACAAGGTGAAGCGGGTCGCTTGAATACGCAATCCGACCCCGGAACACAATCGCGTCGTTTCTCGAGGCATAAGTAAAACCGCGTCTTCATCCAATGGGCACGTGTCCACAATTCGCTTGGTGACAGGATTGAAAGGATTATGCTCGAAAATAAAGATCTCCCCTCCCGGGCGGACGTGAGTGCATACCTGCTCCATAAACTGTGTACGGTCCTGTGGAAGAACGTGGTGCAGCACATTGGCAATGAAAACAAGATCAAATGTTTTCTCCATGCACTCATCGCCGACACTAAAAAAATTGACGGCAGGATGATCAGCCTTGGCCGTTGCCAATGACTTTTCCGAAACATCGCATCCACAGACTTCCGCTGCCGGGAACACGTGACACAGCGCCGCCAAATTTCCACCGGTACCACAACCATAATCGAGAACACGGCCAGGCTGGACAGCGCACCATCGGCATGTCAATCGCGCCTTTTGCATGCTGTAATAGTCAACATCGCCAAACTGCCCCAAACCGGTTTGCATGACATCCCGGTAGTTCTCGGCAAAAGCGTCGAAACGCGTCTCCTTGTTCTCGCTCAAGGCTTTCTCTCCGCGTACACTTACGACTTTGACTTTGTGAAAACGGCCATTTGCAACGTCTGCATGCCCACCAGTTCGGCAGCACTCTGAATGGAGACAATGGCTGTACGGACAACCGCTCCCATGGGAGACGGATCAATATCAATGGCTCGGGTTGGAATATTACGTAACCGGACAAAGGCCGTTTCAAGTTGACTCGTTTTCGCCAGAGCCGCCAATGATTCCACTGAAAAATGGTTAACATGGTGCGGTTCGTACAAACGTTTTGCCGCAAACGGGATACCAATACCGTACAGCATACGCGCTAAGCGATAGATCAAGCTTTTCTCATTGACGGTATAGATGACAACCACTCCTCCCGGTCTGACGAGACGCGCCATTTTATCCATATACCCTTTGGCATCGGGAATATGTTCAATATTGGCCAACGAGGTCACGGCATCAAATGTTTCATCCGTTTCGAAATCCTCAATGGCAGACTTGATTGTTCGAATTTTCGGAACGTTGACATCAATAATATCAAGGCCAGTCAGGTCGGTGAGTCCAGCATCACGCAAAAATGCTAAAAAGGTCCCCTGTCCGCAGCCGACATCAAGTATACGGGCCTGATCTCCGCAATGATCACGAATTTGATCTCGTATTTCGGCAAACAGGACACGATCCGGGTTGGCAAACCAATTTTTATGCTTTTCCGTAAAATAATCATCTGTGTAAATCGCCTCAGGTGTTATATCGACATGTCCTGTAAAGACATGCCCGCATCCTGTGCACTCACAGATAACAGTGTCATCAAGCCGCATCAGTTCTTTTTTTCCATGCCCGCAGACAGGACAAACCCGTATTTCCATACCTTCTCTTCACTCCAAGCCCGTCTTTGCACAGAAAAAACATCGTGTTTGGCAAAGACTCGCGGCAGCATGATTTGGTTAACCCGTTTTTTTGTTTCTGGACCGCAGTCCTATAGGCCTTGCGCCGGCAAAGCAAGCCCCCTTAACAGTCTCATTTTCAGGACAAAACAAGACACCTCAATCTAATCCTCTTTTCAGGACACATACAACCATCAGCAATCACCTAACATTACAGCCTTTTTCAATAATACAAAGTGGCACGCTTTTTGATGATTAAAGAAAAAAACGTACAAATAAAACGAAGGTGATACCCGTGAAACCGTATACAAAAGTCTCTGAACAGCGCCAGCCTACACTTTCCAAGGCTGGTTCGCTTTCCGCAGATCCCGAGAGAAGGCATGAAAATGCGTATCCGGGAAAAACCGAAAATACGGAAGCCTCACGCCTTACCTTACGAGTCTTGTTTCAGCCTTTTTATTGCTTATCCGGTTTATCGGTCTGCGGATTTGAAGCCAAGATGCGATGGCAAAACGCACTTCTTGAGCCCATTGTCCCCACCAGCCACCTTGCCATGGCCGAAGAATCCGGTCGAATCAAGCCCGTGTGCTGGACAATTGCGCAAAAAGCTTTGGAAGCTCTGCAAACTCTTAAAAACGAAGCACCCTCCCCTCAAACATCGGACGTCTTTATGGCCGTCCCACTCTCGGGGAGACAGTTTTTTGATCCTCAGTTTCCCAATAGGATTGAAGCATTACTCAATGAGCATGAGGCAGAAATCAACTCGCTCGCGCTCTTTTTCGAACACGATATCGTTATGGCAGACCCCGGGTTTAGTCTCGGTCGACTTCTGCGGCTTAAACAAGCTGGGGTTCGTCTTGGCTTGACGGGCATTGGCCCCGATGCCTGGCCCTCCAGTATCCTGGAAAGCCTGCCGATGGATATTCTGACGATCGAGCAGGATGTGTTCAACACAAGCGAATCCGGCTTCGAATGGCTCGAAAATGCCATACAGCTTGCCGATAATTTGCTGATGAATGTGGCAATACGTGGAGTGACTTCACAACGCCAACAAGAAATCCTCGGCTCTATGGGATGCACCTACGGCCAAGGGACATATTTCTCGGAACCGCTCGTCTTGTCGCGAGCCCAAGCCCTCTTAACTCAAGATTAACGGAAAGCCCTCTCCAACGTCTTGAGCCGAGCTTACCAAGCAGGCGGCGAACTCGTAGCCCTCACGCGTTCGCCGCCTGCTTTGTTCGTTGCACGCCTTTCCGGACAATCTTCCCTCTTATAAATAGCCTTTTCTCTGAAGATAAGTACGAACACGTTGCGGGTTTTGCCACGGTTTTGGCTTGACAGTTCGCAAAAGATCAACGAGCCATGCTTGGTCGCCCATTGGGGCATCGGGATAGATATTGGCAAACGTTCCCAAAGCCTCTGTCATATGCCCGTCTGAATTGCATAACGGCGTGAGATCATACAGCCTTGACGCCTCGGCATACAGTTTACCGCGCGTTGAAATGAAGAGATTTCCGGATTGGATAAATCCGGCGCGCATGATATTCCCGGACGCTGACTCTATGGCATCGCAAACACGCAAGACATGATCAAGGCCAGCATCGATGAAGTCAGTAAAGCGAAAGGGGTGTGCTGCAATGAGGACCGTCTGTTCTCGAATCGGGGTGAGGTGCTCTATGACCTCCCCCAGGGGCGAAAACGGCGCGAGATCAGGCAAAGGAGCCTTAGAAATAGCAAGAATATCATACCCTTCGGCCAACGACCATTCCACTCCACCATATAATCGAATGCCGGGATATTTCTCTTCAAGACGATTGAGCTCTTCTCGTGGCCAAGTAGCATGATGTTCTGTAAATACGACACCGGACAAACGGCATTCCAATGCTGTCTGACATACCTCTTCCGGTTCCATGATTGCACACGCCGAGTGTACTGATGTATGAACATGAAAATCGATTTGCATTGACCACCTCTATTTCCCTTCACCGCTTATCGGTATAATGCGGTTCATTCGATAATGCAGTGCAGAGCAAATTCATGTTGAAAAGGTTTTGCTTCTGCATTATGTATACAGAAGCGCAAGTTTTGAATGTTGCAGCGTAAGGAATTGAAGGAGTCTCAAATGGAAGATTATTTGAAGGAAGCCTTGGAGATTGTCAAAGCTCAGGCTAGCGTCCGAAACATGACAGAAGAAGAAATTGCTTCTATGGTGAAAAAACTCGCCGATGGCATCCGTTCCATTGGCGATGGCAGTGATGCCGAGGCTGAAAAACCCGCGGCGCCTCCTGTCGACCCCAAAAAGGCTATTCGTGAAAAAAGCATCATTTGCCTTGAATCTGGAAAGCCTTTTAAGATTCTGACAAAAAAGCATTTGAGCAAGTTTGGCCTTACTCCTGAAGAGTATCGTGAAAAATGGGGTTATGCCAAGAACCTCCCGCTCGTTTGCAAAGAACTGCAACGTGAGCGCCGCAAGAAAATGAAAGATATGCGGCTTTGGGAAAAACGGATCAAAGCAAACAACAACAACTAACATTTTACACAACCCATTGCTTTGAAATAGCTTTGTCGCGCAGGGCAAAGCAGATAAAAAGCATCGCTGCAGCACCCCAGAAAGCCCGAAGTACGCTTCGGGCTTTCGTTTTGCTTGATAGCACGCCCCGATTTTGGCATGCCTCAATAGAATTGAACATTTTTTTGCTCATCACTAACGTTCTTCAAGCGAGCTTCCATGCCCCCTCTCTTCGAAATACGCCATGTTGAATATGCGCCAAGGCCGGAAAAACCAATTTTCCGAGACCTCACCCTCACGCTCGATGAAGCCACGTTTACGATGGTCAAAGGCCCATCCGGCAGTGGAAAATCGAGCCTTCTCCGGCTTCTCTGCCGTCTTGATGACCCATCAGCAGGACACATTTTTTTCAAAGGACAAGACATTCGTGAACTTGCTCCTCCGGATTTGCGCCGACGGGTAGCTTTACTCCAACAAACTCCAGTTGTGCTCGCCGGGAGTGTTTGTAAAAATCTTCTCTATCCATTCAGCCTCAAAGCCAATGCGCACATCCCCATACCTGATGAAATGACCCTTGAAGCCCATCTCCGCGAGGTTCTCTTGGAAACGGTTGACTTAACAGATCCTGCTCCAACGCTTTCCGTTGGCCAAAAACAACGTCTGTGCTTTGTTCGTGCCTTGTTACTCGCCCCAGAGGTATTGCTTCTGGATGAGCCGACAAGCGCCCTCGATGCAAAAAGCAAAGAAATCGTGGAAACGATGGCACAACGCCTCGTTCTTGAACGCGGCCTGGCGGTTCTATTTGTAACCCATGATACATCGTTTACACCACAGCGTGTTGCCCCCAAAACACTCCTCATTGACAATGGGGTAGCCAAGGAGATCACATGACCTTTCACACTCATGACATTGGTCCTTGGCAACTGGGCCTTGGACTGATTTTCGTCCTCATGGCCGCAGGGACATCTTTTGCTAAATCCCTTGGTTTGGAACGCGACATTGCCATAGGTACCGTTCGGACTTTTGCCCAACTTTTTCTCATGGGATTTGTCCTTTCATTTCTCTTTGCGCACCAATCGATCGGCTTTGTCCTCGGACTTTTCATCATTATGGTGATCTTCGCTGCCCGTATCGTCAAGGGGCGTGTCAAAGAAAAAGATGTCTCCTTCACCATGCCCGTCTTTTGGTCCATGTTTTTGGGCTACGCCCTCGTTGCCGTCATGGTCACGGGACTTGTTGTTCAAGCGAAGCCGTGGTGGCGGGCTGAATACTTTATCCCACTCGGTGGTATGGTCGTAGGAAACTCCATGACAGCACTGGCCATCTGTCTCGAACGTTTTTTCTCCGATATACGGACCAAGCGTGATATCATTGAAATGAAGCTTGCTCTGGGCGCAAGTATGGCCGAAGCGAGCGATGATATCGTCCGGGATGCCTTACGCTCCGGGATGATCCCCTCAATCAATTCCATGATGGGAGTCGGTGTTGTGTTTATCCCCGGCATGATGTCGGGCCAAATTCTGGCGGGTGCCGATCCCATGATTGCCATTCGCTATCAAATCGTTGTGATGCTCATGCTTGTGGGATCATGCGCTTTAACCTGTATCCTCGTCATCCATCTCATCCGACGTCGTACATTCGGCAAGGGGCAGTATCTCTGTCTTCGCCCATAATCGAACCAGTTGAACCGAAATTCATCTTGCCAAGGACGTATGGCTATGAGATTTTCAATGTACGCAGAAGAAGGAAAGGTCGAACCCGAGACATAAGGAGTACCCTCATGATCAAGGCATTCGACCCAGAACTATTGTTCATGGAATGCGGCCGATGCGGCCGTCCGATAATCCTCGAACCTGGCGACTCGACCGAGATGGTTCTTGATCTCGGGGTTGCCCCGGATTCACTTGATGCGACCTGTCTGCTTGTATGTGATGGGTGCCCCGAGTGTTCACCCGAGGAACCGAATTACGACACTCACGTCGTACGAGACTACGATCCACCCCAAATTTTCTGTCGTCCGCATTGAAATGCAAACACAACAACGTCGGCCAGCCTCGTTCACCGAGACTGGCCGACGTGAAAGTACTCTTTATTACGAACGGGGCGTCACCATCCCCGCGAGATACCAGAATTACGCCGTAAGCTCTTCAGCCGACTTTATCACAGCATCTTTGAGCTTTTGACGCTCATCAGCCAGCTTTTTCGTGAGTTCAGGATCATTGAGCGCCAAGATTTGCACAGCCATCCATGCGGCATTTTTTGCACCAGCTTTGTCGAGAGCCACAGTGCCAACAGGAAACCCGGGAGGCATCTGGACTGTAGCTAACAGCGCATCCATACCGCCTAATGCCGAAGCCGCGATGGGAACGCCGATAACGGGCTTGGTTGTCCTGGCTGCAACGGCTCCAGCCAAATGAGCAGCCATGCCAGCCGCACAAATGAACACCTGACACCCGTCTGCTTCAAGATCAGACACAAGTTTTTCGGTACGTTCAGGCGTACGATGGGCGGATGTCACCGTAAATACGTGCTCAATGTCGAGTTCTTTCAAGACATCTGAACATGGACGCATAATCGGCTCGTCCGAAATGCTCCCCATAAAAATCGCAACTTTGGCCATGTGTTATTACCTCGCAAGCCCTTTGTCGCCGATATCACGACGATAAAAACCGTTTTCAAACGACACCAGGTCAACTGCCTGGTAGGCCTGTTTTTTCGCATCAGCAAGATTGTCACCTAAAGCCGTTACTCCCAGAACACGGCCCCCCGATGTTACCGTTCCGGCCTCCGCGACCGTTGTCCCGGCCTGAAAAACCTTCACTCCATCGAGCTTTTCTGCCGTGTCAATACCGGAGATAGCCATCCCCTTGGAGTATGATCCCGGATATCCCTTTGCCGCCATGACGACGCACAATGCCGTTTGCGGCGTCCACTTCACTTCCACCTCATGCAGACGTCCCTGACAGCAGGCAAGCATAATTTCGGCCAAATCCGACTCCAAACGCATCAAAAGCGGCTGGCATTCCGGATCGCCGAAGCGCGCGTTATATTCAAGCACCTTCGGACCATCGGCCGTCATCATGAGACCGGCGTACAGGATACCTTGAAAAGGCGCTCCACGCTTTTTCAGCGCTTCCAAAATCGGTTTGATGACGAGATCAGTCGTCTTGGCGTATTCTGATTCCGGCAAAATGGGGGCTGGGCAATATGCTCCCATACCTCCCGTGTTCGGGCCGGTATCACCTTCACCAACGGCCTTATGGTCTTGGCAGGCGGTCATGGGAACGCAATGTTCGCCATCACAAAAGGCAAGAAATGATGCCTCTTCACCGACCAATGCTTCTTCAATGACTACACGCTTGCCTGCCATGCCGAAAGCTTTATCGATCATCATCGATTGCAATGCATCCAAAGCTTCCTCTTTGGTATGTGCAACGACAACGCCCTTGCCTGCAGCCAAACCGTCAGCTTTGACAACAATCGGAAAAGTCTGCCTTTCAAGGTAATTTTTTGCATCCTCGAATTCATCAAAAACAGCAAAATCCGCCGTGGGGACACCCGCTTCACGCATGATCGTCTTGGAAAAGGCCTTTGACCCTTCAAGTTGAGCCGCGTAAGCACTCGGCCCGAAACAGGCTATATTATGCGCCTCTAAGGCGTTTTGCAGTCCCAGCACCAACGGTAACTCCGGACCAGGGACGACAAGATCAACCTGCTTTTCCTGGGCCAATGCGACAATGCCGGGCAGGTCATCATCTTTTATAGCCACGTTCGTCCCTTCCAGCACCGTCCCCCCGTTTCCGGGAGCGATGAACAGCTCATCCACCAACGGACTTTGGGAAAGTTTCCAAGCCAGGGCATGTTCCCGGCCTCCGGCTCCGACGATCAATATTTTCATGGCGACTCCTTTGCTTCAATAGGCTTCGGGCGTTGCCCTAGCCTGTATTTCATGAGAATGCAATTAAGGACATTGGCAATACGTAATCCCCATTTCGACACGCACCATACACAAACTGCATATCAAAAGGTTGCACCATGCCCCGACTCTTCATTGGTATTCCGGCATCAGATCAGGCAAAGTCGGCGTTAACGGCATGTATCCAAAATGCAAAGCCTCTTTTACACTCCTCACTCACGTGGTCAAAACCGGTTTCCTGGCATCTTACACTTAAATTTCTCGGTGATATCGCCCCAGATAAGACAGAAGACATCGCGAGCATATTAGCATCCATCAACTTTGCTCCTTTTTCCATTCATCTATCTGGCGGGGGCTATTTTCCAGACATACGCCGCCCTCGTGTTGCATGGGTCGGGGTCTCCACAGGCAAGGAACAGCTTATCACGTTGGCGAAAGATATCGAAAATGAACTTGTCCGTCTTGGGTATGAACCTGAAACACGTCCCTTTCGTCCACATTGGACCATTTGTCGAATAAAACGTCCGTCACGACAGGACAATTGGAATGAGTTCGAACAAACCATTACAAAAATGCCATGGCCAGAAATGATAATTGATGCATTTACGCTCTTTGAAAGTCGTCTCACGCCTCACGGCGCCATCCATACGGCTTTGGCTCAATACGACGCCGATGACGCATAAAAAACGCTCCCGAAGCAAAAATGCTCGGGAGCGTTGGGACATTCGAAGCAGGACAAGTTGGGCAGGTCCTCACTACGAACCTTCCCCAGGGGGGGGCGGCCCGTTAGATATAGTCGCCCCGGTTGAACTTGATCTGTTCCGTGACGGCCAAAACTTCCATCTCGTTGACCAGCGAGTTCAGCGGGCTTCCCTGCCCTAATTTCGGGGTCTCGTCCTTGAGTTTTTCTACCCCATTTCGAATATTTTCCAGTACGTCGTAGGCCTTGCGCAAGTTGCCTTCCTGGCCAGAACCAAGCTGGTCGGCATAATTTTCCCATTCGCTCAGCAAATTTTCGACGTTTGCCATGACGGTACTCTCCACAGTGGTCGAGTCTGAAGACTGTTGCGCAGCCTGCTGCATGAGGGACGTTAACTCCACCATGCCTTGACCGGGAGGCGGTACAAGCGCACTCTTCGATGTATCCCCTGAAACCTGTTCAAGCTGTCGAGCAAGAATGTCTTCAAAGGTTTCTCCCGAAGAATCCTTGGCTTTCTTCGCCTCGGTCCCTTGGTAGAGAGCTTGTAATTGATCGAATTGTACTTTCATTTGCCTACTCCTCGCCCTGGGGTTCGCATTGTTACATGCAAGAGGCTTGCCAAACACATGGATTTCGCTATCACCATGAATTTCATAACTTTATCATTATACACCGGGGAAAGAATTGCCCATTGTTATGTAATGCAAACAACCAAACTATATATGTTGTGTATTCAGAAAATAACGCACATGAAAAGGCTTGTCTATCGTGTGTGGTTTTGGCAAAAAAGAAGATGCGAAACAGCCGCGCACCGATATCTTCCGGCTGCTAACGATCTAAAGCGGAGGCCGATATGGTCACTCTCAAGAAAATTCTGTGTGCCGTTGATTTTTCTGATCATAGTCCGCATGTGGCTGAATATGCGAAAACACTTGCCAAATGCGACGACGCTGAAATTCTTTGTCTGTATGTTGCTCCATCGCTTAGTGAATACCTCGGTTTCCATGTTCCCCCCAGTTCCATTGAAGACTTTGTCGGTGAAATTGTTTCCGGCGCCGACAAAACCATGAATGAATTCCTTGAAGAACATTTTGCCGGAAACAATGTGAAAGGCAAAGTTATCACCGGATACGCTGCGGAAGAGATCTTGAATGCAGCGGAAGAAGAAAATTGTGACATGATTGTTATGGGAACACATGGCAGAAAGGGTATCGATCTCATCTTGTTCGGTTCGGTTGCGGAAAAAGTTGTCAAAGGCGCATCCTGCCCCGTTCTGACTGTACACCCGGCAAGCAAGAAAGGATAACTCCTTCACCTTATGCGGTGTTTGCGATCTCCCTTCTGTAAACACCAGCAATCTTACGCTCGGGACAGGTCGGTATCTTACCGCCCAGCCCCGAGCGCCCTTCTTGCCTCATGTTCCTGTTTAAGTATATGACGCTGGGACACTTTTTGCCCATGAGGTTGTGAGACAATGGATATGAATCGTCTTTTGCGGCCCGAAGTTGCCGCATTCACCCCCTATGTTCCAGGCCTCTCCATTGATGAGATCAAGGAAAAATACGGTCTGGATACAGTCATTAAAATGGCCAGCAACGAAAACCCGTTGGGAACGTCGCCCCTGGCCCAAAAAGCAATTAAGGAAAAAGCTGCATTCGGTTTTCGCTATCCGCAATCCGGCAACCCCCATCTCAATAAAGCTATCGAAAGCACGTTCGCACTTTCAGCCGGGTCGGTTGTAACCGGAAACGGTTCTGACGAAATCATTGATTTGCTCTATCGCGTCGTGTGTCGTCCGGGACAAGACAATGCGGTTGCGTTTTCACCCTGCTTTTCAATGTACGAGCTGCAAGCCAAGCTTTGTGGAGTCGAACTGCGACAAACCAGCCTTGCTGCTGATTTTTCTTTTGACTTCGCAACGCTGCTTTCTCTGGTAGACGACAATACTCGGCTTGTGTTCGTCACGAACCCGGACAACCCTTCGGGATATGCGGTGAAAGCCGATACTTTGATTGAGCTTGCCAAAAGTCTTCCCGAAAACTGTCTCCTTGTCGTCGATGAGGCCTATGCCGATTTTACCGACCCTGAAGAAGACTATTCCCTTCTTCCCCAACTTGATTCTCTGCAGAACGTTGTCGTACTGCGCACGTTCTCCAAGCTCTATGGCCTTGCTGGCTTACGTATCGGCTTTGGAGCAATGCCAAGCTGGCTCCATAGCGCCATGATGCGGGTTAAACTCCCCTTCAGCGTGAATATTCTCGCAGAAGCGGCAGCTATTGCAGCGCTTGAAGACGTTCACTTTCGTCGTGCTACACGGGAATGTGTCCTTACCGGCAGGGTGGATTTGCAAAACCGACTTGCCGACCTCGGCTGTACACCGCTGTCTTCCCAAGCGAATTTTGTTATGTTCAAAGCGCCGGACGATGCTCCCGACACAAAAACCATTCACGAGGCTCTCTTACATCGCGGCATCATCATCCGCCCCCTCGCCAGCTATGGTCTTCCCGAGCACATGCGAGTCAGTGTCGGAACAGCCGAAGAAAATAACGCTTTCATCCAGGCGTTGGCATTGACTCTCAAAGTGAACGGATAAATTATGATAGTGACCATCGATGGACCGGCCGGGGTTGGTAAAACAACCCTTGCCTCCAAAACAGCCAGCTATTTTCACCTGACCTATCTCGACACAGGGGCAATGTTCCGCTCGGCAGCGCTTGCTCTCGGTCCTGGAGTCCATGAACTTCCCGAGACCGTGATTGCTGCCGCGTTGTCTAAATTGGACTATACTCTCCAGGGCACAGGCCCCGATGCAGTACTCCTCCTGAATGGAGTCCCTCTGTCTGAAGACATCCGCACGGAAGAGGCCGGCAATGCCGCATCCGCTTTGGCAAAAAGTACCTCGGTACGTTCAGCTATGGTCAAAGCCCAACGCCGCATGGCCCAACATGGCAACCTCGTGGCCGAAGGTCGTGATATGGGAACCGTGGTGTTCCCGGAAGCAGAGTGTAAAATTTTTCTTGATGCCGATCCGGCTATACGTGCACAAAGACGGTTTCTTCAGCTCCAGGCCATGAACAAACCCGCTGACCTTCAACGTATCGAACAGCAGGTGCGCGCACGTGACGAACGTGATCGCAACCGAGCTATTGCCCCGCTCAAGCCTGCGGACGATGCAGTCATCATTGACACATCCACATTGGATATCGACGGCGTTTTTCGCGCCATTGTTCATTGCGTGGAAAGCGTCCAATCATAAATCCACAAGTATCTGGCATTCATTCCGGCTGATGGAACGAGGGAAATCATTGTCTCATTCCATCAGCCGTTTTGCGTCCTCGTTTTTTCCAATATGACCAACTCACCCGAATCAAAACAATACAAAACGGTGCCCCCATTGCGGCAAACACAACAAGTCCGAAATGTTGTTGCGCCAGCTCGCTCCGGCCAAGGAAATAGCCGCCAGCAAGATAGAGGGCAGCCCAGGGGATTTTACCAACGGCATTATAGAAAAGAAATCGAGACAACGGCATAAGCGCAATGGCCGCAGTAAGAGGAGCCAGTGCTCTCAGCACCGGCACAAAGCGAGCTCCGACAATAGCCAGTCCGCCATGTTTCTCATAGAACCCTTCGGCTGTCCGCAATTGATCAGACGAAACAAATGGCACTTTTCCCGTACGAAACCACCGTTCCCCGACAAAATATCCAATCCCATAATTAGCCGTGTCACCCAAAAATGCAGCCACGACAAAAAGCGGGAACAGAATTCCGAGGGACAGTATCCCTTGAGCAGACAGAGCGGCACATGCAAAGAGAACGGTATCACTCGGTAAAGCCGTTGCGACAACAAGTCCGGTTTCAGAAAAAACAACAACAAATAAAAGCAAATACAACATATGGACATTGCCTTGGGCAAGCGTAGCCACATATGTATCAAGATGAAAAACAATGTCCATCAAATGCGATATCATGATGTTCCATACCGGTTGAAGGATAGATCAACCCCACTGTCACATTACGCAAAAAGAGCGATATTAACGCGCGGACACATGGATTTTGCTGGACAAACCGCATCGAGCATGGCGTCAGGACCAAGCGGCCTATCCAAATTCTTGTCTAAAAAAGCAAGTGGGGCTTTTTCCAAATCATCGATATTTTGTGGATCGACACGACAAAAAATTTCCCCCCAATTCGTCGAAAAAACAATAACCGCGTCGCATATAGTCTTGTCCTCACGCGGTGCAAAAAAATTATAAATCACAAGGACTCTCGTAACGCGTTCCGACCTGGAACTTTCTCCCAACGCGGGATGTAACACCTCATCAATGGGGAAAAAACGCCGAAGGGTTTCCAAAAGTTCCTGAATATCGGGAAGTGACACCGGAGCCAAAATATTTTTCCCATGAACATAAAGGCGAGGTGAATAGATATCATTGACGACAAGCCATAGCGCCAGCCGAACAAGATTGCCATCGCGACGAAATTCTTCACTTGCCTCTTTTTTCCCTGACCCAGCACACTCGCCATCAACAGACCATGATGCAGTATTGCCAACATGAACACCGTTAAATTTCAATCCTTCCAAAAAAGCACGAGGCGGATTGACGAACGGAACGCGCATGACTTTATTCGGTTTTTTTTCAAAGGCGCTGATAATCGTTCGACCAACCCGTGTCAGATCTTGATCATTGATATGCAGCTCACGAGCTTTGGAATCACGGTATTGTAAGAGCCGTTCATAGGTTGAAAACAGGTAGCTTGCAATTTGATTCCCCGTGGCAAGCAAGGTCGTAAAACGAATCCCCTTTTGTGCGTCAGCCACACGCCCCGTTTCCGCCATCAATTCTGAGGCAATCGGAACTTCGCTTGCCGGGAAAAAATATTCTATGAATGCCGAACCGTTCGCTCCTGGCTTTCCCTGCTGTCCATCGCGGCGTCCAGTCCATCCATTTTTTTGAATAAACGCGAGTTGCATCAAGCGCTTGGCTTCTGCCTGGGCGGTTTTGCTATAAAATCGGTCAACTTCACGAAAGAGCATGGCATATGCATCGATATCCCAAACATCGCGTGATCCGGAAAAAATATTTTCTTTAATTTTGTCACATAAGAAGACTGTCGTGTCTTCTCCCATGTAATATTTTTCTAAAAGCCCAAACTTTAGCGCCGATTTGAAGGGGCTTTTGAGTGACTTGACGATTTGCCATAATGCTGCGCCGAAAAATTCGGCTTTCGGAATGGGGCGAAGCCCCCCCAGGTCGACCAGAGTTTGACTGCGTAATGTCGGAGAAGCCTGAATTCGATCCCACGTTCTTTGCTGAAGACGCTCATCTGCTCCTGGGGGCACTAACCACCATGCGGGATATCGACCAGCAACATGGACACCGGTACGATAAAACTCCTCTTTCAGTAAAAGCGACTGTGTCGAGCCACAACTTTCTTCGTCGCTGAAGCCAAAATCATTCTCTCGAACTTTCTGTAAATCCATCAAAAAAAAGTGAACTTCCAGGGAAAACGTTTCTGCAGCAATTGCTTCGAGGGTAAGAACTTTGCGTCTAAACGAACCGAGCGCATCAGCCTCAACCTGATCAGACTCAAAACAAATCCAGATATCAAGGTCGGATGCTTCCGTCTGTGCAATGGTACCGATGGAACCAATCGTATATATTGCGGCGAGTTCCATGGTGCTTTCCCGCGTTGCTGCTTCACCTGTTTTGACAGCCTGAGCACCATAAAATTCGATAAGCTGCTTTCGCGTTTCTAATGAAGGTCGCCACCCGGTTATCCGACAGGCAGGTCCGGAGAGAATATCGCGCCCCTCCTGTACCCCACCAAATGAAAGCAGCCCGGGGAGCATGGACAGAAACGCTGCCTTCCGGTCCCCCATTTTTTGAGCTGCCCATTCCAGACGTCGTGCATTCATTTCAAGATATCGCGTTTTGCGTCGTCTCATGTCGCGTTCGAAAAACCATTGAGACAACAGTTTGAGAACAAAACGCATTCCTGACTTTTGTCTTAAAACGTCATGAGGTTTTGGGGAAGATGTATTGGCAGCTGCTGCAAACAGACGCGTTACCGTTGAGACAACCTGTCGTTCAAACACCGCCGAATTCGTATCCAGATTGAAGAAACGCACTCCGAGAAATATACACGCCAAGACACGACAATTCTGAACGCGCATGGTTTCGAGTAACGTTTTCTCAAACAGACAATCGGTAAATGTCAGCGCGTCAAAGACTCCATGACTCCAAGCACTCAATCCAAAAGCGGAAACCGAACATTGGCATCCTAAAAAAATGGGTTCATGACACCACGCTCCATAAAAATCGCACTCTTCGAGTATGCAATGACGCATGGCCAAACCTGTTGATTCGGCCTCGCCGAATGTCACGCCTTTCAACGTGCACTCGTCAAAAACGACTTTCTCCATTCGCACCTGACGAAAACGACAATAGATCAGCGTGCAATTGACGAATCGAACATTGGTCAACGACGCTTTCGTGAAATCAATATTGTCCAAGAGGCAATTGCGAAATGTTACAGACTGAACGCGGCTTGCCCCAAGATCAGTATGCTTGATTGTCGTCGTTTCGAGCTTCAAGCCCTGAATTGTTTGTCCCGAACAGACCGTATGGGTCTCCCGGACTTTCGTGATTGTCGTCCCCGGTTCGCCTAAAAGACACGATCGCTTTTGCTTTTTGGGCTCTTTAGCGGTCAACTTCGCTGCAGCTTCTTTTAAAAGAAGTACAAAGGAACCGATATCTTTTCCCAGCTCTCCCACCGCCATATCAACCCGTTCATCATGAATTTGGCGGTTGCGTTCCCGAAACAGACGTCTTTGAGAGGAAAGTGATTGATAATACGCCGAATACCCTTCCTGCACACGCGAAATCGCCTCCTTTTCCTCTTCAGATTTCGCGTTTTCTTGGTAGGTGTTGCAATGTGTTTCGAAAAACTCCCCATCAACAAGGCTTGCCAAATACAGACAAAAAAACAAAAAACTTGGCAAAAGTGTTTTGGGAAGCAGCGGGACAACCTGGCCGAAAAGATTCGCCGAAAAATGCGCTGTCATAGCGCAAAGTTGACGCCGAATTTGCGGCATCTCGGTATACGCTTGGACAAAATATGTCGCAGCCTCTTCGCTTTTGTTCCGGATAAGGACTTCCAGTCCCACCAACATGGTTTCCGGCTCGGCACGGTTCACGAATTGGCGAGCACCGGTGATAACACGAGGACAGAGCGTTTCATCGTCCTCAGTGATAAGACGCATGATTTGCGCCTGGGTGGCTGTGCTTTGGCAACGCTGTGCACGCACGCTCAACAACCCGGCGAGCGTTGCGGAGCGCAACCGGCTGGCTGTCTTTGCCATGAATAGCGTTTGCTCTTCATCGAGATCGAGCGCGAGAAGTTGTTGAAGCCAAACTCCCATACGCCCACTCGCGAGTTCATTTTGAATAACCGATGATACAGCGGGTTCTCGCCGTTCCGTTAACCGCTCCATGAAAACAAGCAATTCTTCCGGATCCTCATGAATCATGCTTTCCAAAGTAGATTCGGCCCACGAGAGCAGGAGCGGATCGACATCACGCACCAAAGAAAACACACCATTGACCATCAGGAGTTTCTTTTCCGGCTCCAGTTCCTCCAAAAGCGTCATCGCATGTTTGATGGAAATTGCGTTTTTCATGAGGAAAAACAGGCACAAGCGCTCACCCAGCACACCGAGGTCAGTCAGGAGAAAAAAAGATCGTTTGAGCAAGTTGAAATCCGCAGTCAAGGTCATGACTTCGGAGAGAATAAAGGCAAGTTCTGCGCGGTAGCCGACAGCAATGTCATCATCGTGGGGAAGTTGTTCAAGAAACGCGCTAGCCTGCTCCAGCAATGGAGGTGACACGGCTAACCCCGTACCACGAGACTGCATCAGAATACTTCGTAACGAAGCAAACAACATGGGAAAAGGAGACGATGTGTGCATGATTCATTCGTAGCGTGCCCATAACAGCTTGATTGACCACCGTGGCCCGCTCAAATCCGTGTTATGTGCTCACTCTATACTCCTGAAGGTTGAAGCGCTTCGGCATACAGGTTCACCGGACCGCCCGGACTGAGATAGGTGTATACCTCTCGTGAGAGTTCAGCCGGCCGAATGAAACGCTTGATCGTCAATTCCTCTTCAATCGTCAAATCAACCACAAGGGCTTCACGCTTCGGCACTTCGGGATGATACACCAGGATACTCGGTCGCATAGGAAGCCGCGGATTCGTCGATATGACCATTCCGATCATCCCGTTGGAGACTTCTACCACACTGCCAGGCGGATAGACTCCAATATGGCGAATAAAAGTCGGCAGAAGCAATTCGTCCAATTTCTCTCGTTGCTTATACATGAGCTTCAAGGCTTCATGTGGCGTCAGAATGGTTTCCCCTCGCTGCTTATTACACAATCGATCAAACGTGTTACCAATGGCAATAATTCGAGCCAGAAGCGAGATTCTGTCTCCCGGCGTTTTGCTCGGAAAACCTGTCCCATCCATATTCTCATGATGTTGGAAAACGGCCAGTGCTGCACGAGTTGATACACCGGGCATGTCCTTGACCATCCGAGCTCCAATTTTGGGATGCTCCCGATAGTATGCTTTCACCGCCTTATTCATGGATGTAATGCCCTTTGTCCCAATACGATTGATCGGAACGCGACCAGCACCGATATCATGAAAAAGAGCGGCAGTCCCCAGGTCGCGCAAGGCATCCTGGTCGAGTTCAAGTTCTCTGGCCAACATCATCGACAACACGGTGACATTCAGAGCATGATAATTCTTGGTCTCTTCAGTTGGTTTCGACGTAATAAGGTTCAGTACAACGTCAAATTCAGATAAAAACGTCTCGACCAACCCATCTACAACAATATGAGCGGCTTCCATGCTCTCATCTGATTTTCCTCCAGTATGTCGCAAAAGTCGTACAACATGACTCATCGCTTGAGTATATCGTTTTTCACAGGCTGCAAACTGCTCACGGCGCTTTGCATTGCGCTCTATGGTTTCTCTCTTTAATCCAAAAAATTCTTTAGAGACAGGTGTTTTAGCAGTACTGCGTCGCGAACGTTGAGATTTAAGCTCTTCTAAGGAGATAGGTAATTGATCGGAACGATCCGAAACATAGATTACATGTGTTAAACCCAAACCTCGAATCGTTTCAATTTCATCCTTGTTCTTAATCTTGAATGCTTTCTTTCGGAAAGGATTTTCCTTATCCGTCACATCAAGACGAATATACAGTCCTTCTCGCAATTGTTCTACAAGAATAGGATACTCTGAAACAAACATACCTGTGCCTTTATATCTCCACACAGACAACGTTCATGCGTCGCGTTTACACAATGCATCTAGCTCTCTGCTGAACTATCGCCCGCGAGATCCCCTGTCAATGCGCATGATGGAAAGTGAATAACAACCTCTTGTGATCCGTACAAAAAACAAGATGCCGCAGCCTCATATCGGAAGTCCGCTCTATAGTACACGCTGTATGCGTGTACTATCGCTGAGCAAATTCTTCGGTTACAGAGGTAAGAGCATCATAGCATGACGACGACATCCCTAGATATCCAGTCTCATCAGTATCTGCAATCATCAACCTGTCTCATACCTTCTCAATGATCCCGACCAGGTGAATTCCTCTTCCCATGCTTTTGGCAGCACGTCATTGTAAGACGAAAGGATCGCGAGACACTGTAAAAACTCTTGGAAGAGATGATAAAGTTTGAGGCATAGGTCATCACCAAGTCAGATCAATGATCAAACGATATTCCATAAAACGTGGTTCGGACTTGCTCGAAGAAACGCGGTTCGTCAACAAAATGCCACGCCGTCATGCCGACCTGACCAGCACGTTCGACATTGCCTGCCACATCGTCTATAAATAACGATGATTCGGCTTTTGCCCCGGTTTTTTCGAGACTATGCTCAAAGTAGCCAAGCTCTTTTTTCGACATACCCACATGGTAACTGTTATAGACAACATCGAAATGAGCAAACACCCCAAATCGGGAATCGAGTTCATCAAGCCAATCGGTCTGGTCGCTTAAAATAGCTGTCTTCACACCGTGTTGTGAAAGCTCATCGACAAAGTCCATCATCTTCGGCCGGAGGATAAAATGATCAAGAATGATCGAGCGCAAGGTTTCATTGCCTGCCGTGATCCCGGTATGCTCGCGGACGGCGCTCCAAAAATCATTTTCCGTTCCTGTGCCGAAAACATATCCCGTCGACCAGATATATTTATACCCGGTCTCACGAACCAGGGTCACATCCTTATTGAAACGATGAGCAATAGCGGCAAGGCCGTTGGTGAACCCTTCTTCGGCCAACACACCGCCAAAATCAAAAAATACGCTGGAAAAAGGGACATTCATCGCATAATCTCCTCTGTTCTGCCGTCACACCGGTGTGCCGACAAGTGATTCTTCTTGATAACAAAATGTCGAACCTGCTATTCATTCAGAAAATTCTTCAGCATGACGACCATACTGACATGTGATCGAGCCACTTATGCCCCACATTCCTGTACCATACGAACGTATTGAGCAATTCAAAGAACAACTTGGCATCAATTCCGATATTCTCTCGGATATCGACACATATATCGATGCCCTGCTGGAACGAAAAGAGGACTTCTCTCATTTTCTCTATCTCCATATCAAGGAGATCAGTCCCCATCGCAACATGCTCGAACATGAAAGCTCCCCAGGGAGTTTGAAACGGAAATGGGAACATTGGTTTGATTCTTTACTCCTTCGAGCTGATTCCCCAACTTTTTCAGCCTATTTATGGAAAAGCGGGCTGACCCATGTGGAACTCAACATCGACCATCGTTCCATTCATTTGGCCTACACGGCGGTACGGCGTTTTTGCCACGATATCATTCGGGATATTGTCCCCGTAGACAAAATGCTCCGTGTAACGATCTGCCTGGATAAACTCCTTGATTTTTGCAGCCTCGTCGAAACCGATGCCTTTATTTCAGCAACAACCCAATGTGACCGTGAAGTCATCATGGGTATTTCTCACCAGGTACGAAATCCGGTATCCATCATTGGTGGCAATATTTCTCGTCTGTTGCGTAAAGAGGAAGACCCGAAGGTACGCGCCGTTATGGACACCATTTACTCCGAAGCTCTCCGTTTAGAACGCATGGTCAAGGATATTGGTGTCTTTATCGGTGGATTCCAGGGCCCAACAGACATACAGCCGGAACCTCCGGAACCCCTTCTGCAAGCGGCTCTTGAACATGCCATGAAAACCACGGGACTGTCACCGGATCACTTTGACATTCAAATCGAAGACAAAGACATCGCTATTTTGGGCGATAAACGCGAGATGACGGAACTTTTTGCTCGATTGTTTGAGAATGCTCTCGAATATAGCGATCCTCACCATAGAGCCATATCTGTGGTTGTTCGTCCAAGCCGCATCAAAAAACTCTATGCGGTTATTGAGATCCTCAATAATGGTGAGTCAATACCTTCCAGTATCCAAACTGAAGCATTCACACCTTTTACCTCGTCTAAGGCCACAGGAACAGGGTTTGGACTCCCAATAGCGCGCTTGCTCACCGTCAAGAATCTCGGAACCATTTCACTTGTCCCCGTTCCCGATTATGGGACGAAATGTACGGTCAGCTTGCCCGCCATAGTCCCCTCTCTTCACGACAAGCATGAACAGGAGAGTACCGCATGAATGAAAACATCCTTGTCGGTGTCAGCTCATGTCTTTTAGGTGAACCCGTTCGATATGATGGAGGGCACAAACTCGATCGGTATGTGCGAGATACATTGGGGCATTATTTCCGATTCGTTCCGGTCTGTCCGGAAACGGAATGTGGTTTAGGCGTTCCACGTGAAGCGATGCGACTGGTTGGAGATCCAACCCACCCTCGTCTTGTGACAAATAAAACTGGTATGGATCATACCGAACGCATGCTTGAATACAGCGCAAGACGGGTGGAGGAATTGGCCGAACTCGGCCTATGCGGTTTTATTTTCAAAAGCAAATCGCCCTCAAGCGGCATGGAGCGCGTCAAAATCTATAATGACAGCGGTATTCCGGCAGCGACCGGTGTCGGACTGTTTGCACGTGCCTTCATGGACCGTTTTCCCCTTATCCCCGTAGAGGAAGAGGGACGATTGCATGATGATCGTTTGCGTGAAAATTTTATTGAACGCATTTTTACCTTGCGCCGATGGCAGCAAGTACGTGAACAAGCCGATACGGACAACGGATGGAAGCATGGCCCGCTCGTAGAATTCCACGAACGGCATAAATTCCTTTTGTCATCGCACAGTCCCAAAATCACATCCGAACTGGGGAAGATCGTCGCGGAAGCCGGAAAACGCAATGCAGAAACATTGTATCAGGAATACCAAACCGGTCTCATGCAAGCCATGAGACTTCTGGCTACTACGGCAAAACACGTCAATGTTTTGCAACATATCATGGGATTTTTTAAAAAATTCCTGACCCCGGATGAAAAAACAGAGCTCATTGAGACAATTGAACAGTACCGACAACAGATTATCCCACTTATCGTTGTGACAACATTGCTCAACCATTATGTGCGAAAATATGATGTAAGCTACCTTAAAACGCAATTTTATCTCCACCCCCACCCACTCGAACTCAAATTGCGTAATCATGTCTAAGATGCGGATCAAAGGAGAAGTCCATGAAACTGATTATTGTATCGAACCGATTGCCCATTAGCCTTTCCGAGGCCGAAGACGGAACCATCACGGCAAAAGAAAGTGTTGGAGGGCTGGTGACAGGAATAGGAGCCTACCTGGCCTCTCTTGACGAATCCGGCATGTTCGACGGTGACTTCACCTGGGCCGGTTGGCCCGGTATGTCGCTCGAAGGCAAAAATTTTAGCTTCCCTGAAAAAGTAGCCAACACGTTCAAACTCTGCCCCGTAGATATCCCCGATAACCTGATGGATAGCTTCTATTACGGGTTTTGCAACAAAACGATCTGGCCACTGTTTCACTATTTTACCTCATACGTCGAATATAATGAAGAATTCTGGGAAAGTTACGTCAAGGTCAATCAGATCTTTTTTGAAGCACTCAAAAAAATCATCGAACCAGGTGATTATATCTGGGTGCATGATTACCACCTCATGCTACTTCCACGGCTTATCCGCGAAGAGTATCCGGATGCTGCCATTGGCTTCTTCCTTCACATCCCCTTCCCGTCCTATGAAATTTTCCGACTGCTCTCCAATACGTGGAGAAGCCGCATTCTAAAAGGACTCTTGGGCAGTGATGTCATTGGGTTTCATACGTATGACTACACGCAGCATTTTCTTAACAGTCTGTCGAGCATTCTCGGCGCCGAGCATCACCTTGGACTCGTCCATGTCAATGAGCGTATTGCCAAAGTCGATACGTTTCCCATGGGCATCGACTATAATAAATATCATGATGCTGCTGCTCTTCCCAAAACCCAGAATGAAGTCGTGGAGCTGAAGGAATCGGTCAGCAACCGTAAAATTATCTTGTCCATTGATCGTCTCGACTACAGCAAAGGCATTCTCAACCGACTCCAGGCATTTGAAGAATTTCTCGAAGATTACCCTGATTGGTGTGAGCACGTTGTCCTTATGCTTGTTGTGGTCCCATCACGGACCGGCGTCGATCAGTATCAGCAGATGAAAAAAGGAATCGACGAACTTGTCGGCAATATCAACGGCAAATTCGGCACCTTGACCTGGACCCCAATTCTCTACCAATACAAATTCTTTTCCTTGGACAAGTTATCCGTTCTCTATGCGGCAAGCGATATCTGCCTGGTCACTCCGCTTCGCGATGGAATGAACCTCATCGCCAAAGAATACATTGCCTCGCGTATTGATAAAAAAGGCATGCTCATTATTTCAGAAACCGCCGGAGCTACCAACGAACTTGGCGAAGTGCTTGTCATCAACCCCAATAATACCAAAGAAATCAGCGAAGCAATCCACACGGCCTTAAAGATGGACGAGGCCGACCAGATTCGCATCAATGAATCTCTGCAAAAACGCATCAAAGAATTCAATGTCCAGCACTGGGCCACGGACTTTGTCGAAAGTCTTTCCTCTATTAAAAAGGAACAAAACAAACTACGCCTCAAAGTCATCAACCCCGACACGGGCGAACAGATCATCAATGCGTTTTCCAACGCAAGCGAGCGTTTACTTATTCTTGATTACGATGGAACCATCGTCCCCTTCAGCAACAACCCGGAAAGTAGTGAACCGCCCGCCGATGTTACAGACATTATTCGAACCTTGTCTTCCATCGACAGAAGCAAGGTGGTCATCATCAGCGGGAGTGACCGCTTTACCATGGAAAAATGGTTTCCGGGACTCCCTTTGACGCTCGTGGCCGAACATGGGGTCTGGATCAAAGAAGACGAAGACGATTGGATCATGCCAAACCCATTGCTCAACGACTGGAAGCCCACCATACGGCCTATTCTTGAACGGTATACGTCAAGGCTTCCCGGAACGTTCATCCAGGAAAAAGAATACTCTATGGCGTGGCACTACCGAGGAGCAGCAAACAAACTTGCTCGTCAGCGCGCTCGGGAGCTCGTGGACACACTCAAACATCTCACGGCCAATGTCGATATTCAGGTATTACAAGGGCACAGAGTCGTCGAGGTGCGGAGCGCCGGTGTCAACAAAGGGTTGGCCGTCTTACATCTTCTGTCCGGCAAGAGTTACGACTTTATTTTGGCTATTGGTGACGATGACACCGATGAGGATATCTTCAAGGTGCTCCCCGAATCAGCCAACACCATCCGTGTCGGACTCGTGAATACCCTGGCCAAAAACAATGTACTCAACCAGCGAGGCACGTTGGTACTTCTCAAAAACATCTGCATGCCGTTTGAGGCTGATAAGCCGTCTTCATAACGAGACGTTGTATGATCAGCCCTCAAACACTGGAAATACGGCGAAGCACAGCGCTACGCATCGGTTGTTTTCTCCTCACGATGCTCCTCCTGTGCTTCGCCCACCCGACCTATGCTGCAGATGCTGTTATGCCGTCGCGCGCGAATATCCAAACATTGGTGCGCCCTGTCACACCCAAAGGAACAGCAGCCGTCGTCGGGCTTTTTGGCGCAACCCAATCACGTTTTTACGGTTTCGGGCCGATCAACGGTTCCATTCAAAACAGAATATTCAGTGCAAGCACGCTCAAAGCCCCGTTTACCGGAAGCCTGCTCGCTGAAGCGATTTTGCGCGGCCGCCTCCTTATCACGGCTCCGCTCAAGACCATGATCCCTGAAACAACCATTCCCAAGTTTGGCGACTCGCCGTTAACGCTCTTCGATGCGGCGAGTCTTCAAGTTTCTTTTGCTCCCTTGCAACTGCATCTGGAACATACCACATTTGCCTGGCCAGGGGGGATTATTCACCAAGCCGACCTGACCCCAACGGCGGCCCCGGCAATCTTTCATGCAGACTACCCTGCCATTCAAACCGGTCTTGTGGCTTATGCCCTGACCCACCGTATGAAAACAGACTTTCCTCGCCTTGCCGAACAAAACCTGTTCAGGCCAATGCATATGGATACCGCTCATATAACGGAAGATGGCCAAGTCCATCTCTCCGTTCACGACATGGCCACGTTCGTGACGGCCAACCTCGGACGAACCACCTCGGAAATCTTTACGATTCTGCGCTTGACGCATCTTGCTCGGGTTCAAATGCCACAGACTCCAGGACAATTTACCGGACTCTTGTGGCGTATCTTCAATACAGAAGGACAAGAGTATGTGTATCATGTCGGTCATGATTCCAATGGTTCTGTCAGTGTGTTTCTCGACCCGGTAAACAATATTGCCTTTTTTATTCTTACGGACGCCGATGTCGACGTTTCCACTTTGTTTCAAACAGGGCTCCATGGCATCCAGTCCCTTCGGCAATTGCATGGAGAGATGGCACAACGATGAAATATTTACGCTTTCTCCTCGTATTGAGCCTGTCGCTTGTGCTTGTTCCGATGCAAGGACATGCCCAGGCACAACGTCCGCCTCTTCCTCGTTCGAGTGTGGCGCGGCTTGTTCTCCCCGAAATCGAAGCCGGTCATGCTAAGGGAATGGTCATTGGACTCATTAATAAACAAGGCCGGGCCGTGTATGGATTTGGCAAACTCGGGGGAAATCGACGTAAGGCCCCGTCGGGAAACTCCATTTTCGATATCGGTTCCATCACCAAAACCTTTGTAGGTGTTTTACTCGCCCAGGCTGTGCTTGAAGGCAAAATCGTGTTGACGGACCCGGTCTCACGGTATTTGCCACCCAATGTCTCTATTGCGCCATATGGAGGAGATGTAACGGTTCTGAGCTTGGCAACGCATAGTTCGGGACTGCCAAGCCGGCCGGATAATCTACCGATAAAAGATCCGCTCAATCCATGGCTCGGCTATTCCGTTGACAAGATGTATGAATATCTCAACACGGTAAAACTCACGCGTCCCGTCGGGACGCAGTTCGAATACAGCAATATCGGCGCAGCAGTGGCGGGACATATTCTTGAGCGCGTCTATGGAAAACCACTGGAAGTTCTCGTCAAAGAAAAGTTGTGTGCCCCACTTGGCATGACCGACACGACCATCACGTTAACGTCAGCCCAACGCGCCCGATATGCCGTCGGATACGCTCCTGACCTCTCTCCCGTCCCCCATTGGGAGTTGCCAAGTTTAGAAGGGGCCGGAGCTTTTCATTCAACCGTCAATGATATGCTCAATTACGCTGCCGCCAGTATGGGGCTTATGCCGACGCCACTGTATTCCGCCATAAAACTGACCCATATTCCTCGGTTCCATGTCATCGAACAACCAGGGATGTTTTTGGGACTATTCTGGAATGTTCTGCAAATCGACGACCGGCAATATATTTCCCATGCCGGTGGTGCCGGAGGATTTTTTGCACTCATGATGATGTCGGCAACAGATCAATCTGGTGTTGTACTGCTTTGTAATACGGCCTCAGACATGAGTGATATCGTTCGCAGACTCATGTCCACGCTAGTTGTGCAAGATAACCGACGATAAGAACACCTCATCGTTCTCTTCAAAAAGAATACCTTCAATAGAATGGGGATTCCTCTCGGTTTCCCCTTCTCACACCACCGAGCATACCTGCTCGGTACCACGGTAGTTACTCTTTACTTGTAATTCCAGATAGCTTCCGAACTCATACCACTCTTTCTTCATTGCATGGTACGTCAAAGAATTATTACTTTCTATATTTTCATGACATTTCTACCGACGATTTCAAGGAGTTTTTGGTCGATCTGTTCGGAGAGAATGCACATGGATTGCCGTCAAGCAGTATCGGTCGTTTAAAGCAACAATGGAGGGACGAACTTCCAGAATGGAACAAGCGTTCCTTAAAAGGATACGACTACCCCAGTATCTCAGCTGAAGGGCTGTACTTCAATATTAGTCAGGGGGCAGGTGATTACCATGGTTGGTACAACTGAAAAACGGGAACGATTCCGAAAAATCGTTCCCGTTGTGTTCAATAAGACAATACAGGCGTCAGTCTGATCGACTAAAACTACCAGCTTTTTTTGCGTTGCGCTTCAAGAGCCTGCACTTGTTCCTCAAAGGAAGCAAAACCGGCATGAATCAGCGCATCTTTAACGGTCACGCTCCAATCCCAGCTCGCGTAGATCACGGGTTTGTGGAACGTCATACGGAAACGCTCAAGTTCTTGACGGTAGAAGTTGTCCTTGGGGGTGTCCAAGTTTTCACGGAGTTGCCCGGAGAGTCTGGACAACTCACCTTCATACCAATCGCTCAGATCGGACGGCGTATCGTATTTTTTCAGGATATGTTCATATTCATTATCCTTGAGCAACTCTTTGAGTCGTTCAAGGTGCTCTTTCTGCAACCAATCACCAAGGCGTTCTGCCGGGATATTCTCGGATTCGACGTGTGCCATATCGAATTTAGTCTGATGATAGGTATCCGGCACGACCGAGGCCGAGACGATACCGGCAATGCAGACCAATCCGCGGATAATACGCGAATTCGAAACACCCTGACCGCAGAAACCAACTTTCTTGCCATATTTCTGGCCAGTGAAGATGGTGACGAGCAGTGCCCACACAACAGCCGGGTCTTCCTCATCGTAAATTCGGCTCAACGACGAATTGTCACGGTCAGTAGCCAGAACCATCTGCGTCATGTCGTTGGAGCCGATGGAAAAGCCATCGAATTCTTCAATAAACTGCTTCGCCAAGATGGCGTTACTTGGAATTTCCGACATAAGGAAAATCTTCAAGCCGTCATCGCCAGAATGCATATGGTGGACTTTGCCCAGATAACGCTTCATGCTGCGCGCTTCTTCAAGGGTACGCACAAAGGGAAGCATGATCTGGAGGTTCTTCCCGCCAAAAATGCCCCGCGCCAATTTGAAGGATTCGATTTCCCAGTCGTGGATATTACGAGACACACCGCGGTATCCCAACATGGGGTTATCTTCATGAGCTTCAAACAACATCCCGCCCAACAGGTTGCGGTATTCGTTCGATTTAAAGTCGGTCGTACGATAAATGATGTCCTTGCCATAAAAGGCCATGGCAAAAATCGCCAGGCTCTGTGCCAATGTCTGGACATACAATTCTTTACCCGACCGGAAACCACGAGAAACAAGCTGATGCTTAATTTTCTCAGGCAAGCTGATCAGATCGTCCATCTTCCGTTGAATGCCGACCTGCCGACCAACTTCCTTGCGCATGGCGGCAATGCGTTCAAGCGTTTCAACGATAAGCGGATCGTCTTTGATCACTTCAACACGTTCGGCAATCTTGCTCTTGACTTCCTGACGCCGCTTAAGCGCATCAGGATCGCTGGGATTCGTCACATCGGACAGTTCTTCCCAGTATCCCATGATAACAGCAACATGCGCTTCGAGGTCAGTCGATGTCTTGAGAATTTCAATGCGGCGCGTTGCGTATTCAAGGTGATCATCAAGTTTGCGGTCGAGATCACGCAACTTACGGTGAATGGCGAGAACTTCGTCGGTACCACGCACGCCTTCTTGTTCCGTCAGGTCGTCGAGTTCAGCGGCCAAACCGGTGACGAGGCCAACGTATTTGCGCAATTTGAGATCAACCGTGACATACCCGGCTGCAATCTGTTCACGAACAATCTTCGTAAGTTGGCTATCGAGTTCACGAACTTTTTCATTGACGATATTCATCAACGTTCCATTATCGTAGGCTTCAAGAGCCCGCGGGTGAACGCCGATATTACCGAGCATGAATTCAGCACGTAACAGGCCGACTTCGAAATCCGGTACATTGCGCAAGCGAGACAGGAACAGCGACTGTCCGACGTCGGCCAGAATAAGACCAACTTTGGTTTTGGTGGCGGGCAACGTACTGACGTCGATTTCTCCACCAACTTCTTCCAGGGTCAGCAGGCCACGATAAACCGCTCCACGTGAGCCATCGACCGTGATTTCCTGTCCATCCAGAGAGCGCAGGACTTCCAGTCGTTGAATACCGATAACGGCCGGAATGCCGAGTTCGCGCGAGGTGATGGCGGCGTGGCTGGTATCACCGCCCACGTCGGCCAAAATGGCCGAGGCGACACGCATACCGGGCACCATATCCGGGTCAGTGCGTTCGGCGGCCAGAATATCGCCTTTGTTAATTTTATTGAGTTCAAGCGCCGACCGCAGGTATTTCACCATCCCCTGTCCGGCCCCACGAGAGGCGCCGTTACCTTCAAGAATCACTTCAGCACGGGCAGCTTCCTTGGGATTCACCTCCATGCGCCGCATGAAGATCGTGTCGGGGTGCTTTTCAAATTCTTCGTTCCACCGTGTTTCCGGCCGTGCCTGGACAAACCAGAGACGATCAGAACGATCGATGCAGAACTCGGTGTCCATGATCATTCCGCCATAAGCGACACTGATACCGCGAACACCCTTGGCGACTTCTTCGGCCTGAGCCAAAGACAACGACCAACGGTAGGCTTCGTTATCTGCCACTTTAACGAGCTTGGTACCACCACGGTCGTCGTAGACAATTTTTTTGTCTTTGTAGCCCATAAAGCGGACAACGACTTCGTCTGCGTCTTCACGTTGGAAAACGTAGAACTTGTCAGGCGTCACCATGCCACCGACGACGGCTTCGCCAAGTCCGTAACTCGCATCAATAGACACAAGTTCGTTCTTGTCGGTTCCGCGGCATCCAGTAGCTGTATCGGCACTAAATGCTGTCCCCGAAATAACCGGGTTGATCATGCGCATAACGCAGACCGACAGCGACGTATTTTCAATGGCCCATTCTTCTTTGGCCTTATCGGCAATACTATCATCGCCAGTACGCTCAGCCAAGGAAACGGCATCGAGAATGGCTTCGCGGCGATAGGTCATGCTGCGTAAATTGTACGCCGAGGAGCAGTCCCACAAGTAGGCTTCAACAACTTGGTCTTCGCCTACAATATTGAGGTACGTGTCCTGCAAACCAGCAAACGCCTTTTTGCGGCTGTCTTCACCGGCGGCCGACGATCTGACGGCAACGGGAACATCTTCGAGTCCCGCTTCGCGGCAGATATCGCGATAGCCGTTGCGGATAGCGTCGGCAACATCCGCAGGGAGTTCAACGGATAAGATCGCGACCTGGACGAGAACAGAGCGTTTACGCAACTGGTCAATGCCTTCAGGAGAAGTCGCAAATCCTTCGACAACATTATTGATAAAGGTGCGGAGCTTGATGAGCGTGGCGCCGTCTTTGGCCGTGGATTGAATTTCCTTGGCCAGGTTACGCACAAACTTCTTGAGATACTCGGAGTCTTTGTTGATCTCCTCATCGTTCCAATCAATGCGCGTATATTCACGGTCAACCGCTGAACGTACCAGAGCGGCGTTGACCTTTGTCTCGTCGAGGAGCTTATGAAAGGCAACGGAAGAAATGGCTCGAAACTGAGGAGCCCTGATATTCTCAACCTGGCTGATAATGGCAGTATTATAGTTCTTCCCACCAACCAGGATTTCGGCCTCTTCGCCAATGGCGGTGATATCAGCTCCCGTCAGAATGAGCTTTTCATTCAATTCGTCAAGATTACCCTTCTGCTTTGCGTTTTCTTGGTTTTCGGCCTTGCCTGCTTCTTGGTTCGAAGCGTCTGCCATGCTCTTCCTCCTTACGATGTGCTGAGAGGCTTCACGTCGTTCGTGAAGCCTCCCCGGCATTTACCTTGGCAGGCAAACACCTCGAATCGTTTCATCCATGATGTTGTTTTCAATATCTGCATGGAAAACGAAGGTCCTGTCTCCCAATCTCACAATAGGCCGGGCTATACTTTTTGCCCGCAATGGGGACAAAACTGGTAATCCTCGTCAGATACGGGTTCCTTGCAGGTCGGACAATACTTACCCGCTTTGGCCAACTCGACCAACAGCTCACCTTCAAGCACAGGAATCATGCGTTTATCATCGCGATAATCAGCGCTTTTCAGAACACGCTTGATCACCCCGTCCACGGGGGCACGCACAGCTTTTTCCTGCTTCATGACCGAGATATTGAAGAGTTCTTCCCCGGCCTTCACGAAATCATTGGGTCGGACATGCATCACCCACAGATCGCCTTTGCAGGGTGAAGCCACATGGTACTGATTCTTCGGATCTGCCATTTCCACGCCAACTGAGCTTTCGGTCAGCGGCTCGGTTACTTGCACTTGATGACTCAAGCTTTCCGAGTCAAGTACGTATCGCACAATTGCTCGACCTTGGGGATCTTTGCGTGAAATATCGAGCAAAGTCATCTGGTGAGGCTTCCCTTGAGAATCCTCAAATTGCATGTCCTGTCCAGGCTCCAATCCTTCAAACCAGACATCGAGAGGCAACCGGTTGGGATCGCCATAGGTCGTCTTGAACTCAATGGTCTTCAGTGCATCGCCCGGATGGTTGAGGTACATAATAAACTCTTCCTCGCTGGGCGTGCGGTTCAATGCCAGGTGCAACGCTTTGTACTCAGCATTGAGGTCGACTTCGCCAAGCGCACCAAGGGGAGACTTCGTCGTGCGTTGGGCCAAAGCCGCTTTGTAATCGGGACCAAAAGCACTTTGGTAAACCCAGTCAGGCGGAAATCCCAGGGGGAGCTTTCCGTACTTGCCAAGCAGCAAGTTCCGGAATGCGTCGTTGGAATCAGCATAAATGGAAAGCCGATCTTCTTTTTCCGCCGGTGTGAGTTCTTCCTCCGGCTTCACAGAAACCGTTTCGAGAATTTCAAGCAAGTCAAGGACGGCGCGCTCACCACCGCGTTTAAACGTGCTCGTGACAGCCAGAAACGCCGTATTCCAGGTAATTTGAGACCCAGGGGTCACATCGTGATACCGAACGATTTTCCGTGTACCAGCGAGGAATTTGAGCATGTAGGGCAACAGGTGAATGTAGCCCTGTTTCAACGCGCCTTCCTGAGAAGACGAGGTCGCTCCGCCAGGCATACCATGCTCGACGACATCATAATCAATACCCTGAAAATACGGTGCCGTATATCGATCATAATAAGGCATAATCTGTTTGAGAACAAAGCCACACTGCCGGATCTTTTCCTTGTCGAGATTGGTCTTCATGCCAAGCTCTTCAAGATAGGCAGCCGTGGACAAGACTTCACCCTGACCATACCACCGGACAGAAGCCCCAATGGCTGTATCCACGATATGCGCCCCGGCTTTGGCAGCCGCCGCCACGGCCGGAACAAACAGGCCGTCGGTGTAATGGCGGTGATAATCCACAACGAGATCGGGATACGCTTTACGAATGGCTGTGACGAGTTCGCTGATAAAGATCGGCGGACAAACTCCAGCCATATCTTTCAGAGCTAAAATGATGCGTCGGCTGGCTTTTTCTTTCGACGTGCCGCCAACTCTTGCCGTCATTTCCAAGATTTCCTCAAGAACCGACATATAGCGATCAACACTGAAGCCCTTGGCATACGAGAGAGAAATCGACGGCTCGAAGATGTTTTGCTTCGAGTTGAGTGCGACCTCGGCAAAGGGTTCCATGTTCTCAATGTGATTGAGGAAATCGAAACAACGGATGATATCGTAATGCTCACAAATCATCTCACCTGTGCGCTGCATAACATTACGCGGCTGTGGTTTGTAGCCAAGAATGTTGGTTGAGCGGATGAGAATTTGTTTCAGCGTATTCGGCGCAAAATGATTCCACTTCCGTGCTTCGGCGAATGGGTACGTCATGTTGGCCATCATGGCGACGTGAAAGTGTGCGCCGCCGCCGTTCTCCAGCGAAAGGAAACCGCAGTTGTCGAGGTAGGGTCCGATCAATTCATCTTCGGCGAGACGAAAGCGGTTGCCGCTATTGGACTGGGTAATATCACGCGTCGTCGTATCAACGAAGTGGACGTAGCCGGAGTCACGAATGAAATCGAGAACGGCCTGTCCATCACCGCGAGGATAGAACGGTTTGCAGCAATTGAAATCAACAGCTGGCATAACCGGATGGAACCGGCCAACACGTTTGTCTTGGCGTCCGCGATATTCACCGAGTTGGACATAGTCATTGAAGCCTTTGGCCGCAATCTCGCAGACAAGTCGAGTAAGACGAAGAGCTTCGGGCTCGTCATCGAGGTAGTTGTAGAGCTCCGGTGCATTGGCGACGAAATTCGTATCGTACTCGCTCGCGCGGAACTTAGGATGGCGAACAATTTGGCGATGGAACGGAATGGTCGTCCGCAACCCACCGATTGTGTATTCGCGAAGCGCCCGATCCATGGTGCCAAGCACTTTTTCCCAATCTTTGGCATACGCAATGAGCAGCGCGCCAGCCGAATCGTATTGCGAAGGGAAATCATATCCATTGGACAAGCAAGAATCCAAGCGTACCCCTTGTCCACCGGGAGAAATATACCGAGCAATGGGACCGGCGTTGGGCGAAAAATCGTCACGGGGGTTTTCGCAGTTGATACGAACCTGCATGGCCCAATGGAGCGGCTGCATATTTTCTTCGGTAAAACGCAGTTTCGCACCAAAGGCAATGGCAATCTGCTCTTCAACAAGATCGATACCGTAACGGCATTCCGTGATACCATGTTCGACCTGGAGTCGCGTATTGACTTCAATCAAATACGGTGTGCCGTCGGACTCAACAAGAAATTCCACTGTGCACAGCGAATGATATCCCGTCTCTTTCACAAGGCGAACGGCATAGTCTTTGAGTTGTGCGCGCAGTTCCGGTGTCATTCCCGGCCACGGTGAGGGGGTCAGCTCCACCAATTTTTGATGGTTGCGTTGTACCGTGCAATCGCGTTCGTCCAAGGCAACAACATTGCCGTATTTATCGGCCACAATCTGAATTTCGAGGTGCCGAATGGATGTCAACAATTTTTCGACATATAAGCGCGGATTGCCAAACGAGGCTTGTGCCAATGCCGAGGCTTTAGAGAAAGCATCTTCAAGCTGGGAAGGATCGCGAACGATATAAATTCCGCGACCACCGCCCCCGCCTTCGGCTTTAAGCATGATGGGATAATCAAGATCTTTCGCCACTTCTCTCGCTTCGGGAACCGTTACAGCCCCGTCAGAACCAGGCACGACAGGAATGCCTAAGCGACGAGCAAGTTTGCGTACCTGAACTTTGTTCCCGAGAAGGCGCATGGCTTCTGCTGTAGGGCCGATAAAAACAATGCCTGCTTCAGCGCACTTTTGCGGAAATCGGTCATCTTCCGATGCAAAGCCCCATCCCGGATGGATGCCAATGATATTCTTATTTTTGGCTTCGAAAATAATTTTATCGAGATCAAGGTAAGCTCGGGGATTCGGACCAAGCCGGATAATTTCATTTGCCCCATTAACAGCGGGCGAGGTCATGTCAACATCAGTAACGGTCAAGACAGGATTGGCACGAAACCGTTCACGCACAGATCGCAGTATGCGTCGGGCGCTTATGCTTCTGTTGGCCACCAGGACCGACTTGCCCTCCAGCTCCGTTAGGACGTCTTCAAAAGTTTTTTCAGCCATACAACTCCCCAAAAAATGGTTTCCAACGGATAAACCCGTTTTGTGTGTCCCACCTACGATCACAAACCATCGCCGCCCCAATACGACGTGTTCTTGTGATGATCGTTACATAAGTGGGATGATGCTTCCGCCGTGAAGAACGCGGCGGAGAACGTTGCCGTCGGCATATGTCTCAATAAGGAGACCACCGTCATCAGCCAAGCCAATGATTTCAGCCTTGTATGTCCGGGGTCCGTCGTTCGTGATCAAAACGCTGTGTCCAAGCCATGCTAGGTTGCGCTCAATGTCGGACACAAATCGACATGAGGAAGCGACCGCAAGATAGTTTACATACCATTTTTGTAAGAACTCCACAAGATGCAACCACACAGTGAGCGGGCCTGGTTGAACGCCAGGAAAGCGAAGACAGTCAGCTTCAATAGCCGCATCTCGTCGCAACGCTGAGGCTGGAGGACAAGAGGCAAGATTGATTCCGATTCCCGCAATCATCTGCCCATGACGTTCTTCAATCAATATTCCGCCAACCTTTTTGTCACCTACCAAAATGTCATTCGGCCATTTCAGCCGGGCATCGATACCCTGCGATTGGAAGCAAAGAACAACACCTGCCCCAAGGGCAACCGACACAGCATCAGCAAGTGGACCGAATCGCTCAGGCAAAACAAGCGCAGCGTACACATTGCCAGCAGGAGACGACCATTGCCTTCGCAATTGCCCTCGCCCTTGCGTTTGCGTGTACGTCATGACGGAGTCAAAATCATTTAAAACATCAATATCCGCCAACCCCCAGGCCGTATCCAGACATGAAGGACATGTACCGGTGACAATCACACGTGGTCCCTCTCCAATCTGCCGACGTTTGGCGGTAACGTAAGAGCCTCCGAGGTCTATAGTTTCATGAAGAAACGGCTCCAGAGACTGAATATCATGCATCCAGCCTATATCCCCCGAACGCTTAGCCGATACGACAAAAGGAGAGGCTAAATTTGTCAATTCTTGCTCTACAATGACCACTTCCCCGTGATAACCAACGGCCATTTCCACACACCTCTTTTCCTCTAGTCATGCCGGACACAACATTTACTCTAGCAAGACCATACGATTCTGTACATCATCTCGTTTTTCCAATGAATGTATGCGTTACACAATCTTTCACAACATTTTTTTATTCATAAATGACGTGTTATAAGATTTGTCAAGATGGTTTTTCTTTTCATCGCAACATTTTAACTCCCGTTCAATACGAACGACACTACACGCCAAGTGCATCGTCAACAATTCTAAAGAGTTCCTCTTTTTCTATTGGCTTTGGAATGAATCCATTCATTCCAGCCGCTGTGTACTGAGCAAGATCGTCAGGTGAAGAATGAGCAGACAACGCCAGGATCGGAATATCCTTCCCTCGAACCTGAACACCCAGCTCACGAATTCGGCGAGTGGCATCTATGCCGTCCATAATCGGCATAGAAATATCCATTAAAATAATATCGTATACATGATGAGCAATCATTTCAATGGCTTCACTCCCAGAAGACGCAACAGACACTTGAAAGCCACGGTTTTCAAGCAAACGACGAGCTAAGAACTGGTTAACCGGATTATCTTCCGCGAGTAAAATGCGTATTGATTCCATTTGTTCCTCCACACGAAAACGAAGGCGGAAATCACACAGGCAATCCTTAGTGTCGAAAACGATTTCTATCGAAAGAATATACTATGCACATTTTCGCTGACAATGACAATTCTCAATGGCATAAAAGGAAAAATTCTATTTGATCAAACGCTGCAGAATACGTACTTATCACGGTCCCATCTCCAATATATGACAACACACAAGCCATTACAAGGAACACTCTCTCCAAATGAACATCATCGCTATTCACCATAATTGTTTTATCGTGAATATTAATAATACTTCCTTACTCTTTGACTACCCTCAATCTGATTTTCTTCCATCAGGATGTCACGAGATACTGAGCCAACAACTCTCCGGTCGACGCTGCATTGCATTCGCCAGCCACAGTCACCGCGATCATTTCTGTCCGAATCTCAGTACTGTTCTTTCTTCTACGAATCACGCGACATGGATCGTCTCCGACGATATCGCCGATATGTACCCTGAAGCTCTTCCCGAGCATGTCATTGTGATGGAACCGCAACAAACATATCACGGTCGAGACTTCGATGTAACAACATTAGAAAGCAATGATCTCGGTGTCGCATTTTGTATCACCATCAACGGTATACGCATATATCATGGGGGTGACCTCGCAAAATGGCGTTGGCCCAAGGCCCCGCCAAATGTTGACCGGGCCGTTCGACTTGGCTGGAACAAAGCTCTTGCCAATATTGCAGATTTCGCTCCTCATATTGCATTTTCCAATGCCGATACACGCGTTGCCGACTTTTCCGGTGCGTTGGACGTGATACGGATTATTCAACCTGATATTTTCGTCCCTATGCATGTTTTTGGTAATACTTCATGGATCAATGATCTCGTGTCGACTCTCGGCGAGACGTCAACACAAATTTTTTCCTACACCGGATGTGGTGACGCAATGACATACACGCCTACTGAACACCCGTAAAAGAACGTCCTTTGGGGATGCAGGCAACCGATGGCGGAGCCACATAGCTGATACCTCTCACCCGGTTCAGCAAAATGCGGTCTGAACCAACAAGAGGGTTTTCCTCTCCAACATGAAGTGATGTCACAACCGTTCGGCCAATTACCTCTCGACCTTCCTCTCCTTCCGGAGTCAATGTCCGTAAGCCCCAAACGTTATGAAACACCACGACTCTACCATCTTTTTGGCCCATATAGAGCATAATATGACCGGGCAACCAGACAAGCGTCATAAACGGTACCCCTTTTGAAAGAATCTCTTGCTCTTTCAACTCGGGACTCAATCCCTGGAGAGAAATAAAAATTCCATCCATAGCCTGAGCTTTGGAATTGCGAGGCAACCAGATTCCGAACGGCGTAAAGAGGTCGCGCACAGTGGCCGAGCAGTCTCGTTTTTCATCGAGCCCCCCCCAACCGTATGCTTGGTTCATCATCCGATTTGCCAGAACAGCCACATTCTTCTGTGTCATGAACAGCGGCACAAGCACACCATCCGAGACCGCCACCGCTCCTCGAGCAAGAGCGGCGTCAGCGCTTCTTCCCCCCGAAGCCCGTGCTGCTGCCAGTACCCGGTAGCCTCGCTCAGACTGCGCTGTCACCGGGAACAGCGCCCCCATATGTGTCGTGATATCTCCTCTGTCAGTCCTGACCAACAGCTTGTCGCGAACAATCGAGACATAACGACCGGTCATGAATCGACCGATAAAAATATCGTCGACAAACCCGATATCTTTGATGGGACTCCATCCGGCGGCAAATGCACTTTCAACATAATACCACTGCCCATCTCGGCTCAGATGAGAAATAAAGACAGGAGTGTTGGCCCATAAAGCCGAGTTCTGTAGATAATCAAACGGATACCCTTCTCCCGGCTCGCTGGGATTATCAAAGCGTGGGCGATTCGTGGGTAAAAGCCGAAGGTTGGTATTATGCAACGAGATACCATACCTCGACATGCTTGGAAAATGGCTTGCGTCTGCCATCTGAACGGCATGCGCAAGCCATGACGGATCATTCGGTGTGCCGTGGGCATCATAGCCTGGAGATTTGCCATACCGAGCAATTCCCCACATAGCGTCGCGTCGTTTGAATCCGGTTCGCTTTTTCCGCCATGGACTGAAATATTGTTTGAAAAATTCGTCAGCCTGACGTTTTGCCTCAAAGGAATCCACTAAAGGTGTTCCTTTTTTGTCCGAGTCGACATAAGCAAGCCCGTTCTGCGGATACACAGACAGGTCCCGAATCCCTTTTATAGATGGAGGCGCAAGAGGCGCTCGAACTTCTGGCGATTTTGAGGCACAGCCAGCCGCCAAAATGGTCAACAAACACAGGACAAGACCACGTAACACAACGCGCTTCATCGGAATTCCCACGGTTTCATTGTTTCGCCAAAGACCTTCATGCATCGATATCCTGCCCTCAATATTTTCGCAATGCGTCACGACGAAACGCACGGCTTCCTGCCCTTGCTGCACAATTTGTTGCTGCACAAAATAGCGTTCCATTGACTCACAGTTTTCAGCGTTTGCCCTATGGTCAAGCGGGCCCTATGAACCTATAGTGCCGGCTCGCTAATATTCTCAGCAAGGAGCACACGATGGATCCCCAAATTTTCAATCTGGGCCTCAGCGACGACGCACTGTCGCTTTACATGATTCTCGACCACCTTCACGCTTTCGACATGAAAGCGACCCCTGAACAATTTGATGACCGTTGGCACAAATCGAAGGATGAATTTGATACCGCCACCGCTGAACTTGTCATGCAGCGCGTCGTTGAAAACGATGGACATCATCTGCATCTTCTGCCATCAAGCGACTGGCTGGCTGTCAAACCGGACTGACTCTCGCCAACCACGCACGAGTATTCTGCCTTGTTTTGCATGACAGAATTGTCAATGTACCTTTACTGTACGTCCTCAAAAAGCACACAATACATATGGATCTGATTGAACTCGCCGAACATCTTGTCTGGCCGTTAACGCGGCTCATGATTGCCATTTCCATTGGCCTCTTTATCGCCAACCTCGTTGAAGCCCTGAATTGGACTCGCGCCATGGCCAAATTGGCCTCTCCGCTTATCCGGATCGGGCACCTCAAAGATGTGGTGGGAGCCAGTTTCTCCATGGCCTTTTTTTCCGGCATAGCGGCCAACACCATTCTTGCCGAAAACTATGACAAAGGGCACCTGACCGATAAAGAACTGATTCTGGCCAATTTGTTCAATAGCTTACCGACCTATTTTCTCCATCTGCCCACGATGTTCTTTATCACGGTTCCATTCATCGGACCGGCCGCATTTACTTACGTATCTCTAACGTTATGCGCTGCTTTTTTGCGAACGGCCTTTATTCTGCTTCTCGGAAATCGTCTGTTACCGCCAATTGATGCGGGATGCGTCGTATGTCGCCTCGACGAACAGAAGGCAACGTCCTGGCAGGATGCACTCAAGAAGACCTGGACCCGCTTCAAAAAGCGCATCAAGAAAGTCGCCTCGTTTACTATCCCCATTTATATTATAATCTATTTTCTCAATACACACGGTGTATTCAAGGTCATCGAAGAGGCAGCGTCCCGGCATCTTGACTTTTTGCCGTGGCTCTCTCCGCAAACCATCAGCATTATCGTCTTTCAAATGGCAAGTGAATTTACGGCCGGTCTCGCAGCAGCTGGTGCATTGCTTGATGCCGGAACATTAACGAATCGTGATATCATCATTGCGCTCATTCTCGGCAATGTGTTGTCATCACCCATGCGTGCGTTTCGGCACCAATTCCCCTACTATGCCGGGATATTCAAACCAGGCCCGGCGCTCAAACTCATCACCTGTAGCCAATTGATGCGCACAGCCAGTCTCATTGTCGTCGGAATAATTTACTTTGTCGTAACGAAATGACGACGATTATGAACGAGAATACCGTCCCATCAATTCTCCCCGCGCTAGGACATGCCCTTGCATCGCTTGCTCCAGCTCATGGGCCATCGCCGTCGCAGGCAACGACAACAGGCAATCGAGGGCATACACTTTGAAATAATAACGATGAGAACCCGACGGCGGACATGGGCCGACATACTCGCGACGACCGTACGAATTGACACCGAACATCCCGCCTAACGATTCCACCGCCTCCGGCTCCAGACCTTCATCCAGTTCCGTCGTCTCCGGTGGCAGATTCCATATAATACCGTGAACAAAGAGCCCATGCGGTGCATCAGGGTCGTCACAAACAAGAGATATCGACTGAGTTTCCAAAGGGATACCGGACCACGATAACCCCGGAAAGATATTGGCATCATCGCAAGTATAATGGCGCGGAATATCTGCTTCCGATGTAAAGGCCGGGCTGGTGACACGCAACGTGTTCATGACCTGTCCTCCTTTCAGGCGGTGTGCATAATTCGAGCTATGTTTGCATATTCCCCTCTCTGGGGCAACCGTCATGACTCTTTTTTCATCCAGAGAACAATCGAGTAGGGAATTCCTCCCGGTCTCCCCCTCTGACCAATCTGCGCTTCAACAACAATACGGCAGGAGCCATCTACGGCTACAATCAGACCGTCAACAATTCCTTTATGACCAGAATCCCCAATACAACCAAGATCCCAGGATTGTATATTGCAAGCGCCTCGGGCAATCCCGGTGGCGAATTTGCCGGAGCATGCTTAGGAGGCAAAGGTGCCTTCTCGGTCGCGGCTCAAACCATAGTGACACGAGCCTAACATATAAAGACGAACAGCACGGTAGGATGGTTAGAGTGAGCCGCATCCCTTATATCCCAATCTTACACAACGTGAACGCGGTCACGAAACCCATCACCACTGGGGATAATATTTTCTCCCCATAGTCAAAACAGATTGGAACAAAATCGTTTTGCTTTGATGAGTTTCACTGTGTTCTCTGCCTGAAATGCGTATGTTTTTGAAACTCTTCCCCGCTTGGATACCGCAGCTTAATAAGGGGAAGTACGAAAGGCTTCCAGCGACAGGCCGTAGCGCCGGATATGTGCATAGAGCGTCACACGTGACACGCCAACATCCTTGGCCGCTGCGCTGACATTTCCGCCGGAAGCATGCAACGCTCCGATAATATTCTTTCTTTCGCTGTCACAGACCGCATCGACTTTCACTTCCGCCGTCGTTGTGTGCGATGAGGGGCAGTATTCGTCTTGATTCGGGATGGTCGGGACGCTTGACCTGGATTGAGTGGACAGGGACGCCGCCAAACGAATTTCCGATGGCAAATCAGCTTTCCTGATGAAAGGACCATCGGCCATGACGGCCGTGCGCTCTACCATATTCTCCAGTTCACGGACGTTTCCCGGCCAGCTATAGGCTTCAAGCGATTGCAAGGCTTCGGGAGAAAACCCGTCGAATTGCTTATTCAGGTCGCCAGCTATTTTAGCCAAGAAAAAGTTTGCGAGCCTCGGAATGTCGCTTTTGCGTTCGCTGAGTGCAGGGATAGTGAGGGCGAGCACGTTGAGCCTATAAAACAAATCCTTGCGAAACGTGCCGTTTTCCACCGCTTTGGCCAGGTCACAGTGTGTGGCGGCCACCACGCGAACATCCACCCGCCATGAGCGTTTGCCGCCAACGCGGGTCACCTCGCCTTCTTGGAGCACCCGCAAGAGATTAACCTGTGCCGTCAGAGGCATATCCCCAATTTCATCCAGAAACAGCGTTCCCCCGTCAGCCAGTTCAAATTTGCCGGGAGCGCCCTGACGTGCTGCGCCAGTGAATGCGCCCGGCTCATATCCGAACAATTCGGACTGGACCAAATCACGGGGAATCGTCCCACAGTTTATGACGATAAACGGCTGATCTCGCCGGTCACTGGCATTATGTATCGCCTGTGCAAACAGCTCTTTTCCCACTCCACTCTGTCCAAGAATCAACGTGGTCATGGAATTTTCGCTGGCCTTGCGCGCCAGTTTCAATGCCTGGCGCATGCACTGGGAATCACCCAAAATATCTGCGAAGCTGTAGACTGCTTTAGCTCTCGTGATGCGATTGGTCAGCTTATGCACGCGCTGACTCTCCCGCAACGTTACACAGATCCCTCCTTCAGGAAGCGGAGACGAGGAATATAAACACTGCAAGGATGAGCCATCCGCCAAGCGCATGGAGCATTCATTATCTTTCACCTTTTTGGCTGGTGCTAAGAAGTGCGCATCACTGGTTACCTCGGCGACTTCCACGAACTCCTTCCCCACCGCATCGCCTTTGACGTGGAACAGCCGCTTGGCGTAACGGTTCATCATCCGAACAAACCCGCTGTCGTCCAGCACCACAACGGCTTCGCCCAAAAGTTCCATGATTGTCTGCGTCTCATGCAGCAAATGCCGCAGCCGCATTTGCTCAGTTATGGCTTTAGCGGCAGCGATAACGAGACCGTATGTGTGGTGGTTAAAACTATCCCGCTCCATTGTCATGGAGAGGGTTCCGGCCAGATTGTTTGCATAATCGAAGATAGGCGCGGCCGTACAGGAGCAACCGTCAAAGCAGGGGTTGTAATGCTCGCATCCGAGAACGCATGTGGGTTGCCGTTCAGCCAGGCAGATACCCATGGAAGTGGTTCCTTCAATCATTTCACTACTTACCAGACCGCGCAACGGACTGCTTGCCCCGCGCCCGAAGCCAAAGTCGTCGCCCAGGGTATGCAGGTACACCCCCGCAGTGTCTGTAAGAATGACGCAATTTCTGGTCGGGTGGATATTATCAAGCAATTCTTTGAGAATGGGCTTGGCCGTTGAGAGAAGGAATTCGTTTTGCTCAAGAATACGCTGTAAATCCGTGCTGGCAAGACACACTGAAGTCAACCCAGTATAGGAAACATTGGCGGCAAAGGAGCGCTTCCATGATCGAAGGATGTGGGGTCTTACGTTTGTGAAGTGATCCTGCTCTCCGTTATGAAACCGTTCTCTCGCTTCATACATTTTTTTCCAAAAAAGATCGTTGGAGACGCTTGGTGTGGAAAAAAAACTATAAAAATCGTTGGGGTCTAAACCTTCGCGTCGGGTTGAACTCGTCTCATCATTTTGCCTGCGACGACTTGCAAAAGTAGGTGCGGGCATAGCGTACTCCTTGGAAAATGACTTGCATTGTCGCCAGCGGCGAGGGAAGCATCTCCAATACTTCATTTTTGTTTACCTTACGCCAGGAGATGCTTGCACACAAGCTGCGGCCTCGATTTTCTCTTCAAAAACCAGTGCCAGAGAAAGCGAGGCCACTGTATGGACACGTTTTGCCTTTCATTGTTCAGGCGCGTCCCTCACATACATTTTCCGCGCTTTTCAAACTGGCAAAGGCCAAAATAACGCCAAGAGCCACACCCAGAATGGCGGCGAAGACAATTCGCACTTCCGGGGGAAGCAAAAAAGTGATCGTGTGCGCCGGTATCCAGAAGAAAGGAATGGTCTTTTTAAAGACAAACCCCCACAGCATATTCCAGTCGATATTTCCCAAGAATCGACTGACGGGTATGGGAGACAGAAACCCTTTCAACGTGCCACCGGTACTTTCGATATGCATGTCTACGACGCTGTGCGCTGCCATAAAAAGTGGAGCAAAAAGCGTGTTCAGCAAGACGCTAATGCTAAAGGCAAGGAGAAGCTGCGAACCGAAACCGCCCATACTCCCGAAAAGACTCGACACCCCCAACGCCTCCAACAACATCGGCGTTCCGGTCACATAGATTATGAAGCTGACATGAACGAGTATGCCAATTAAGCCCCACATCAAACATCTCGGCAAGAGTCCAAATCCTGGGCGGGTATATTTTTTGGAAGTAATCCGAAGGGCAATAAGTTCACCAAGAGTACACAGGACGGCGAATTTGAGAAAACTCATGAAGAAACCGTGTTCTTGAACAAAAGCGCCTACGGTAGGAGATGTTTCTGGAATCACCGTAAACCCGATGCAAGCAAGGACAATGGCCAGAGCGATGAAAACATCTGAGGATTTCATTATTGAGGGCTCCTTCCGCTTTGTATATTGGAGGCGATGAAACACAATGCGTTTATAAATCGAACCTATCGCGTCATTTTCGCCTCTCCTACTTTTCCGAGGAGAAGAGCTTATGCGGAAGCGGAACATGTGCGCTCCGCTCCCGCCAAGCTCAAATCTCGGCTACCAGCATTTCTTGTACAGTTCGATGACTTCGTTCAATTGCGGCGTTCTTGGTGTGGTCATGGTTGACAATTCATTCAACGCATCTTTGGACATGGCTTCGATATCCTTGACGTCAACACTCACTCCGATAAGCGCTCCCACTTCCGTGATGGTCCTTGGAATGCCTACGTCGTCGTTGAGGCGCTGAACAACCTCACATCCAGTATCCTCAGGGTACGCTCCGAGGTCGGTCAATCCGGCGGCCTCGGCTATGGCACGCATTTTTCCCCGACAAACGATCTTATTGTAGTCTAAAACAGCAGGCAGGCAGACCGCATTAGCGTAGCCATGGGGGATATTATAGAACGCACTCAGAGGATGCGCCATGGAATGGACGAGCCCTAACCCCGCATTGGTGAAGGCCATTCCGGCCATAGTCTGGGCATAGGCCATTTTTTCGCGTGCCACGAGGTCATTGCCGTTGCCGACGGCCCTACGCAAGTATTTGAAGATGAGTTTGATCGCTCCAAGAGCCAAGACATCGGTATATTCCGTCGAGTAAAAGGAAATCAGCGCCTCAATGGCGTGCGTCATGGCATCCATGCCCGTAGACGCCGTAATCGCAGGCGGAAGCCCTGTCATAAGGAGAGGATCGATGACGGCGACGTTGGGCAACAGGCGGCCATCCAAAATGACCATTTTGCGATGGTGGTCTTCTCTGGTGTTGGTGATAATTGAGGCGCTGGTTGATTCGGACCCCGTGCCCGCCGTGGTGGGAATGGCGATGTAAAATGGAATGGGAGCCTTCAGAAGTCCCATTCCCCGATATTGGTCAATGGTTCCGCCGCTGGTGGCCAAAATGCCGCAAGCCTTGGCTGTATCCATTGAACTTCCGCCACCAAGACCAATCAAACAATCGCACCCGTCTTTTTGATAGAGGGCTAAGGCGTCCTCGACGTTTTTTTCATTGGGATTGGCGACGGTCTCGTCATAAATCGCGTAATCGATGTTTTCATCAGACAAGACTTCGGTGAGTTTTTGGGCCAAGCCCGCCTTCACAATGCCCTTATCTGTAACAACGAGAGGCTTTTTTAATCCCTGCGCCTTGATCGTTTCAGCAACTTTTTCCAATGCACCAGGACCAGTATAAATAATGTTTGCCAATTGGAATGCAGTAATCATAGCTTTCCTCGCTGCATTAAAGGATTATGGATCAAAGCATAAAATGTATTTGAAACTTCAACTCCTACTCAAGCGTCTGACACTCTTCAGAGAAGTCAAACACTCTGTCAATTCCCTGCGCGCAACGCTTCCAAAACTCTATCAGGGGTAGCCGGCAGTCTGTATATCCGAGCACCGCATGCATCACGAATGGCGTTTATGACGGCCATATGCGGGTTGACCATAGGGCCTTCCCCAGCTCCAGAAGCGCCGAAGGGACCATGTTCACGCAAATTGTTTTCAAAATACGTAATCTCCATATCGTCCGGAATACTCTCTATGTAGGGGAAGCCACCGCCGATCATGGTGGAGTGCTTTTCGATGTCCTCGAAGTCTTCACTCAAGGCCAGTCCGATGCCTTGTGCAATGCAGCCATAAATTTGGCCGTCAACGGTCAGATAGTTGTTGATGGAACCGAGGTCTGCAACACATGCGATTTTGTCGACCTTCACTTTCCCGGTTGCGACTTCCACGGAAACTTCCGCCAGATAGATGGTGTACATGCAATTGACAAAAGGGTTCCCAAGTCCGGTTTCCGGATCGCAAACTCTGCCTTGCGTGGTGTGTACGCCATCAAAACGTGTGGGCTTTCCAGCGGCCACAGCTTCTTGGTAGGTCATGAAGGTTCCGTCGGCCTTCTGTAACGTGTTCATCATCGCCTGACAGGCGGCCCGAAGCGCACTTCCAACGACGACCTGTGAACGCGAGGCGCCAGCCGTGCCCGCGTCGGGTTGCTTGCCTGAATCCGGCCAACTGAAGCGAATTTTCTCAATCGGAATATTCATGGGCCTCAATGATTCATGCGTTGTGCCCACGGCACCAATATCAGCGCCCTGCCCGTGGTCTTCCCATGCGCAACCGAGGGAGACACCGTCATCCGGGTCGTACTGAACAAAAACTTCCGCCTGGTCTATCCCATCCACTCCTGCGCCATAGACACCAATGGCGATTCCTGCACCTTTCTTAATTTCTTTCGTCGAGGCCTTGGCGGTCCGAGCCTTGGCTTCTTGGTATTTAGGGCGGAGCGCTTCAAGCAATTGCGGCAGCGCAATAACGTCCGGCGTTGCACCGGTTGGAGTGGTGGAGCCTTCTCGGTAGCAATTGGCGTAGCGAAATTCCAGCGGATCCTGACCAAGTGCATAGGCCAGTTCATCTACCAGGGTTTCCCCCACAAAGTGTGATTGGACTCCGCCGAACCCGCGAAACGCAGATCCCCAGGAATGGTTGGTGCACACGGCCCGCCCCATACCGCGTATATTCGGGATATCGTAGCCTGCGCCGGTGAACTGAATCCCGCGCCCTGTCAACGGTCCCGCCATCTCGCAGTACGGTCCATGGTCAACGGAGAAGTCATGCTCCAAAGCCAGGATGCGACCTGTTTTCTTAGACGCGGCCATACGGGCTTTAAAATGAAACGGCGAGCGCTTCCCTGTATAGGTCATTTGCTGATAATACGTGTACCTGAGGAAACAGGGATGTCCGGTGGCCAGGACAGCAACGCCCAAAAGTGCTTCAGAAGTGGGACTCAACTTGTAGCCGAACGTCCCCCCCATGGGGTTCGAGGCCATGACAATCTCATTGGGAGGCAGTCCCAAGCCTGCGGAAATCATAAGAGGATGGAGATGCACGCCGATGGACTTGCTATGGATATGCAGCAAATTGTCTTCGCCCATATATGCAAACGCCACATCTGGCTCTATAGGCATATGAGGCTGTCGACTTGTGGTGAAATTGCCCTGAGCGACTACCACGTCATCTTTTTCGAAGAAAGGTGCCGGGTCATCCCCTTTTGTCAAAGGTTGGGTGAAATAGACATTGGGCGTCCCCGGATGTATTTCAATAGCGTCTTCGGCCATGGCTTCGGAAGCGCTCATATACGCAGGCAGTTTTTCAAGATCGAGGGTCACTTCCTTGGCCGCTGCGCAGGCCTGTTCGTATGAGTCGGCGCAAACAACAGCCACCACATCGCCATATTGAAAAATCTTGGTATCGTTGATGATGGGCCGTTCCCAGCCGTCTCCCTTATAGTTCGGCCCCTGAACCAGACCGAAAATCCGATTACTTCCTTTCACGTCACTGGCCGTCAGGACGGCATGCACGCCGGGCATCATCTTCGCCTTTGACGTATCAACTCCAAGAATGTTGGCATGGGATACTTCGGCCTGCACCAAGGCAAGATGCAGGGTGTTTTCAGGAAGCTTCAAACCGAGATCAGCCCCATAATCCAACGTGCCGGTAACTTTGCCCACGGCTGTGGGACGAGGGTATTTCGATCCCCAAATTCGGCCATCCTCGGCCATTTTATATTCCAAGCTTTGTTCGGGAGCGTCGCCCCGCATCACTTTTGCAGCGTCCATCACCGCATCGACAAGTGGCTTATATCCCGTACAACGGCATGCGTTACGATGTTTCTGGAACCAGCTCCTGACCTCCTCGCGGGTCGGGTCGTCGTTTTCGTCCAGAAGTCCTTTCGCAGAAACGATGAAGCCAGGCGAGCAGAATCCACATTGCGCCCCACCGTGCAAAATCCAGGACTTCTGAAGAGGATGAAGATTGCCTGGCTTACCGATTCCTTCAATGGTGATGATTTCCGCATTATCGGGAACCCGACTCATTTTGGTGATGCAAGAACGGACAACCTTTCCGTCTATCAGAACGGAGCAGGCTCCGCATTGACCTTGACCACACCCGACTTTCGTCCCGGTAAGATGCAGTTGCTCCCGTAGAACGTCAGCCAGCTTGGCGCTGGGGGAAGTGAAAAGCCTTGTTTCCACTCCATTAATGTATAATATTTTCTCCAATAGCGAACTCATGGCTTACTCCTTTTTGCTTTTCAAAAAGCAAAGGACATGCCATGACGCTAATCACTCTTTAACACATTCAAAATGCATCATTTTTTAGATGAAAAGCATCACTCCTGTTCAGCTATTACATGTTCAAATACCTTTACACTCTCCTTTACATGTAAAGGACGTTTTAACATGGCTCCACCCAGAGATGTTTCTGCAATCCCTCCAGTTATAATAGACAGTTCCATGCCCACTACAGTTTATAATTAAATATTTCAACCACTTCCATAAACACCGTTTTTCCCAATCCGAACATCATCTCCGTAAGAGGCCCCCTCTCCTGCTTCATGCTTTTGAAGTCCAGAGTTGGCTTGATGAAAGCGCAAAACGATTTTGTACAGTACTGGAACGCTTACGCCACACCCCAGACTTTCCCAAAGAGAGGCCTCGCCTTGAACTGCATTTCAACGGAATCGACTTCGTACTTGAATACGGAACACTCGGCCACACGGCGGGCTTGTTTCTCAAGCCCATTGAGTAACCAGAGATTCTAAAACACGGGACACTGTACAACCAACCTGACTGTAACCAGTTAAAGTTTCATACTCATCCGGCCCGCGGTGTAATCCAAGCCCCAAACGACACTTTTCCCAGCAAAGTATCAGCACTCTCCCATCAAAAACGCCTCAGACAAGGGACAATTCTTTCTTGCCGTCGAGAAAATCCCCCACCCCTCTTTTTCTCAAGTGACACGAACCATGCCTTTCTCCAGCCCCTTCCTGCATTCCATGTGTCCCGAAGGTGGGATCAGGGGAGGATAATCCTCCCAGCCGCCGGCGCTCTCCCTCTCTCTCCTCCCCACCCCGCCTCACGGCGACGCAGTTGCCTTCAGCAGTTCCTACCATCAGGGCCTGGAGAGGACTTTCACCTCCGAGAGTCGCGCCATGCCTGGCACACAAAAAAAACGGCCGAAAAGCAAATGCTCCGGCCGTCTTTCCATCCAAAGCGGATGCTTATTAGGCGTTCATGTGATTCTTATAGGCTTCAACCGTGTTTACGAGCAGTTGAGCAATCGTCATGGGACCGATGCCCCCCGGAACCGGGGTCATGGCCGAAGCTGTTTCCTTAAGCTCCTCGTAATCCACATCGCCGCACAACCCTTCGTCGGTACGGTTCATGCCAACATCAATGACAACCGCGCCGGGTTTGACCCAATCTTTTTTGACCATTTTGGGCCGCCCCACCGCTGCGATAACAATATCGGCCTGACGACAAATTCCGGGTAAATCTTTTGTGCGCGAGTGGCAGATTGTCACCGTAGCATTGGCTAATGGTCCGGTTTGCGCAAGCATCATCGCCATGGGTTTACCCACGATGTTACTGCGACCGATGACCACCGCATGCTTGCCCGCAGGACTGATGTCGTACCGCTCAAGAACGGCCATAACACCAGCCGGAGTACACGGCCGTAAGCCTGGCATCCCCATCGTCAGACGCCCCATGTTTTCCGGGTGAAACCCGTCAACATCTTTGCCTGGAGATGTCAATAACTGGCAGGCCAGTGGATCAAGACCGGAAGGCAATGGCAACTGCAGTAAAATACCATCAATGTCATCACTGGCGTTCAGATCGGAAATGAGTTTCTCAAGCTTTTCCTGGGTGGTGTCGGCATCAAGCCGAAAAGCGCGAGAATGAATACCGACCTCTTCACAGGCGCGTTCTTTATTACGCACGTAAATCTGTGAAGCCGGATCTTCCCCCACGAGGATAACGGCCAGACACGGCGAGCGACCATGTTTTTTCACGAGTCCTTCGACGTCGTTCTTTAACTTCGCTCGAATTTCGGCGGCAGTTTGTTTTCCATCAAGTACGATCATTAAAGATTCTCTTTATGCCTTGTGCACCGGCCGTCTGTAAACGGCCGGTGCGTGATGGGGAGAAATCCCGAAACGGGGTTTCGAGATTATTCTTCGTCAAACCATTGGGCAGCCATAACCGGCCCAAAGTAAATGGCCTGTTCATCAAGTTCTTCTTCGATACGGAGAAGTTGGTTGTACTTGGCCAAACGATCACTGCGGCACAATGAACCTGTCTTAATTTGACCAGCGTTGACCCCAACGGCCAAGTCGGAAATAAAGCAATCTTCCGTTTCACCGGAACGATGAGAAACAACCGTGGTGTACGCAGCCTGCTTGGCCATCTCGATTGTGTCGAGCGTTTCAGTCAGCGTACCAATCTGATTGAGTTTGATGAGAATCGAGTTGGCAACACCGGCATCAATACCTTCGGCAAGGATATCAGGATTCGTCACAAAGACATCATCGCCGACGAGCTGAATGCGGTCACCGAGTTCCAGCGTCAAGCGTTTCCAGCCGTCCCAGTCGCCTTCGGCCAAGCCATCTTCAATGGAAATAAGCGGGTATTTGCCGACAAAATTTTCGAGGTAGTCCACCATTTCCGCAGCGGACAACGACAAATTTTCACCTGTGAGCACGTACTTGCCGTCTTTGAAAAATTCTGTTGCCGCGGCATCAATGCCCAAAGCAATCTCAACGCCAGGCTGATAGCCAGCTTCTTCAATGGCTTTGACAATGTAGCTGAAAGCTTCATCATGACTTTTAAGGTTGGGGGCAAATCCACCTTCATCACCAACCGCCGTTGAATGGCCATCTTTGTTCAGGATAGCTTTTAGGGTGTGAAACGTTTCCGCGCCCATACGCAACGCGTCGAAAAAGGTGTGCGCGCCAAGCGGCAGAATCATAAATTCCTGGATATCCAGATTGTTAGGAGCATGCATCCCACCATTGATGATATTCATCATGGGAGTGGGCAGCACTTTGGCATTGACGCCGCCAAGATACTGGTACAACGGCAAGCCAAGATAGTTGGACGCGGCACGAGCCGTTGCCAAGGATACGCCCAATAACGCATTGGCGCCAAGCCGGGCTTTGTTTTCCGTGCCATCGAGTTCGATCATGGCATTATCCACGGCGACCTGATTCAACGCATTCATGCCGACAATATTTTCGGTGATCTCACCAATGACGTTCTCAACAGCTTTCTGCACGCCCTTGCCGCCATAGCGGGTTTTGTCCCCATCTCGCAGCTCCAGGGCTTCACGCGACCCCGTTGATGCCCCCGAGGGCACAGCCGCTCTCCCCGATGCGCCCGAATCCAGGCCAACTTCCACTTCAACCGTGGGGTTGCCGCGGGAATCAAGAATTTCTCTAGCAAAAATCGCGGTAATGGTGCTCATGAACATCTCCTTGGTGTGTTGGAAAAAACGAGGTTCGTACGGCTAGGGTGTTGATTGCATGGTTTCCAGATACAGACGGCGAAGCCCGCCAAGCAGAAGGTCGGGCTGCACATCATCGATTCGTTCACAATATGGGGCCAACTTTGCGGCAAAGCCGCCTGTTGCCGTTACAGTGACAGGGCTATCGAGCAATGCAGTAAGCCGCGTTGCTATCCCATCAACCATTGCGGCAAATCCGAACACAAGCCCCTGATTCAACGATTCGGACGTGCTCTTGCCGATCGTCAACTCGTCTGTCGAGGGCTCCAGGGTTATTTGAGGCAACTTGGCCGTCCTGGAAGACAGTGCCTGGGCCGAACTGAGCACTCCCGGACAAATGAGGCCGCCAAGATAATCATTTCCACGGACACATTCAAAAGTTGTGGCCGTACCGAAATCGATGACAATCAATCCCCCTTCCGGATGGATACGACGCGCGGCATAAGCCGTCACCAATCGGTCGGCACCAACTTCATAGGGCCGTTCGTAGCAATTATTGAGGGGAACGGGCAAGCTTTTGGGAACAAACAATGGAGCGCGCTGAAGAAATCGCCGGCAGGCGTTATCAATCAACGGGTCCATGGGGGGAACCACGCTGGAAACAAGCACGGCTTCAACATCTTCGGGACGCACATCAGCATGGCGCAAAATATTAAGAAGACGAAGCCCCCAATTATCAGCCGTGTCCAACGGATCAGTCGGGATGACATAGGCATCGATTTCACCACCAGCAGTGGTGATTCCCAGCTTAACATTGGTATTGCCGACATCGGCAAGGACAATTCTATTCATGAATACAACATACGCTTTGGCGGGTTGGCTGATTGAGGCTCACGTTTTGTAAGCCTTGTATGTTTTGAGCGCGGGAAGAATGCGGCCAAATGCGATAAATGGCAAGAGTAAGCATAGCATTTTCCCAATTTTTTCTTGAATTACGGAGTTTGATGTGTCGCGACACCTTGCTTCTCCAGAAACGTTTCCACCGTTGGGAGAATACGCTGAACGATACGCTGTACCCCTTCAGCATTCGGATGGAGCCCATCCGACAAGACAAGATCGGGATCCAGAGCAACACCTTCCAGGAAAAACGGGTAGAACGCCGCATTAAATTCTTCGGCAAGGCTAGAGAACGCCGCTTTGTACTGTTTGCCATACACTGGTCCCATATTTCGTGGAGCATACATGCCGACCAGTAACGTCGGAATATCATGTTTTTGCAGGGTTGAAAGAATTGTATGCAAATTATCCTTCATAAACGCGACATCAAAAGCACGTAATCCATCGTTGGCACCGAGTTCGAGAATGACACCATCCGGTTTTTGGGACAACACAGCTGAAAGACGTGAGACCCCACCAGCGGTCGTATCTCCAGAAATTCCGGCGTTGACGATTGTTACATCATACCCTTTATTACGTAACGTGTTTTCAAGCACCGCGGGAAATGCTTCATCCTGCGACAAGCCAAAACCAGCGGTCAGACTATCACCAAAAGCGACAATAGTAGCCGCCTGCACCGTATGTGGAAGCAAACACAGACACAATATGGCCAACCAAGCCCCAAGAGGGCTCATTGGAATCGAGAACCGATCATGGTAGACTCGCATACTCTCCTCATAGACCTCAAACAAGGTTGATCGAAAGTGACACCAATGATGAGCCTAAAAAACGTCCATCTTACATTATCCAGTCCAGCTGGAAGGGTCAATATTCTGCGCGGAGTGGACTTTCAGGTGGAACATGGTGACATTGTCGCTATTGCCGGCCCTTCCGGAGCCGGGAAAACGACATTGCTCATGCTGATGGCCGGCCTTGAAAAAGCAACATCCGGTGAAGTTGTTGCCGCTGGCATGCACCTGGACACCCTCAATGAAGATGCCTTGGCCACCTTCCGCCGTGATAATGTCGGCATCGTGTTTCAGTCGTTCCATTTGGCACCATCTATGACAGCGTTAGAAAACGTCGCATTGCCGTTGGAACTCGCCTATACAACCGATGCCTTTGAACAAGCCCAAAAGGCACTTGATGCGGTTGGACTCGGGTCACGCCTCACGCACTATCCAAGCCAGCTCTCGGGTGGTGAGCAACAACGTGTCGCCCTTGCTCGAGCCTTTGCCGGACAGCCGAAACTCATTCTCGCCGATGAACCCACTGGAAACCTCGATGCGGCAACGGGCGAGACCGTCATGAATCTGCTTTTCGACCTGGCACAACGTATAGCTGCAACACTTATTCTCATTACCCATGACAACACGTTGGCAAAACGCTGTCATCGTATCGTTCATATGCGTGATGGCCGACTTGAAGAACATTCTTCCAACCACCCCAGTGAATACATGGAGGCCTCCCTGACGTGAGAGTTTTTTTCAAAGTGGAAGGGAAATCCAACATTGAGCGAGTTCTGCGCGGATTCGGAGTCCTGTTTGTCATCATCGGTGTCGTGATGCTTTTCAGTTGGAACTTCAATAGAAAGTTCGACCAAATCAAATCGAAACTCGACATTGTTGACCTCGGCAATGTTCTGAGTAAAGATGAACGAGCACAACTTCGCGAGTATGCCAGCCGCTTCCAAACCACTTATGGCATTACCCTCAAGATCAAAGTCACAAACAAGCATCTGCAAATTCCTTCACTTGATCCGAAAACGCTTTTTATCGGTCTCAACACGACGGAAGGCTTTGCTGTTGTTGAATTTCCACCCTTGGTGGCTCGGGCTCTGGGCCCGGATTTTGTTTTGTATTTAAAAGAGAACCATTTCAACGATTACATCAAAACCGCACGATACGGCTTGGGCATAGAAGTAGCTTTGCAACTCCTCTGGGAAGAGCTCAATACCGGACTGCACGAACAAGGATCTTCATGACACAGGATACAGTAACCATTTACACAGATGGCGCCTGTCTGGGTAATCCCGGTCGAGGCGGATGGGCTGCCATTCTCGAATTCGGCGATACGCAAAAAGAACTCTGTGGCGGCTTTCGAAAAACAACCAACAATCGTATGGAACTTCTTGCCGTCATCGAAGCTCTGTCAGTTTTGACCAGACCATGTTCGGTGCAGATTGTGACGGATTCACGCTATGTCCATGACGCTATCGAGAAAAAATGGCTTGCCGGTTGGGTTCGCAAAGGTTGGGTGACCGCGTCGAAAACGCCCGTCAAAAACGTGGACCTCTGGAAACGCCTTATGCCCTTGTTGGAACAACATGATGTCCGCTTTTCATGGGTTCGAGGCCATACAGGGCATCCCCAAAATGAGCGCTGCGATGTGTTGGCTAAAGGTATGGCGGAAAAACCCGGTCAACCGGAAGACACGGCATATACCGGCTAAAACAACAATGTTACCTCTCACGCAAAAGCCAGTCACATGCTGGCTTTTGTGATGTCATACCTCACTTAGACGTCTTCTCCACAACAACCCGATTTCGACCGGAATGCTTGGCTGAATACAGCAAGTCATCGGCCTGTTTAATCATGGTCTCAAGCGACGCTTGCGGTGTGAAGCTCACACCAATGCTGATGGTAAAACGCAATAACATTTCCCCGACCGGTATATGATGGCAACCGACATGTTCACGTAATGCATCCAAGAGCTGGAATGCTTCTTCTCGGGAAACGTTGCGTAAAAAGATGGAGAATTCTTCGCCACCGAATCGCGCGACAAGATGATCTTGACCAAATCGATCAGCGAGAAGCTGGGCAAACCAATGAAGTGCCTTGTCTCCAACATCATGTCCAAATGAATCGTTGATCCCTTTGAAATCGTCGATGTCGATAATAACCATAGCGCACGGAAGCTGCGCGTCTTTATGGAGATCAAAGGCGTGTTGCGCTTGTTCAAAAAAATGGCGACGATTCGATATTCCCGTCAGATAGTCTTTATTCGCGTATTCTCGAATATTGTTAATGAGTTCAATCATCTCGACATTTTGTGAAACGCGACAATAAAATTCTTCATTAACAAATGGTTTATTCAAATAATCATTGGCCCCACTTTTAATAAAACGTGCTGAAATCGAGAGTCCGCCATGCGCTGAAATGCCTATTATTGACAAAACATCTTTGGAATAGCGCTTACGAATTTCACGAGTCAGCATAAACCCGTCCATGTGTGCCATGTTATAATCTGTGATGACGAGTTTGATGTCCGGATGCTTTGTCAATAAATCTAAACAGGCTTCACCATTCTCGACATCGTAGACGATATAACGATGAGCGCGGAGCAAGCTCGTCATCTGTCGTCTCGACAAACTGGAATCGTCAACTACTGCCACACCAATGCCAGCATTGGCGCGAATCCGAGCGACAAGTCTCACCACGTAATCCACAACCTCGATAGAGTCTTTGGTTACGTAGTCTATAATTTGTTTGGACCAATACAAATCACGCAAATCGTCACTGATTTCTCCTGTAAATACTGCGGCAGGGATCCCTTTGGACAACACCTCATCAACAACTTGACCATCCGGCGCATCAGGCAAATTAATATCCAACAATGCCATAAAAAATGTGTGGCCTTCACGAAGTATCAATTCCCGAGTTTCAGCCAACGACATGGTCCATGCGACATCGGTACCGAGATCAGCTTGAATACGTTGTGAGACAAAAGCACCAAACGTTCGACTGTCTTCGACAAGAAGCACCTTGGTTTGAACGCCATATGACGAATGCATTCGCTATCACCTTTCATGAGGTTATACGCATCATGTATACGACACACTATAACCCATACCCCTCAAAGAAAAAAACATTTTTTTCACAGGAAAACCTGACGCTATATCTATAAAAATATAAATCAGTCTCCTGTAAAGACGTCGATGGAATCACAGAAAAAATACAACATCACCCAACAACGTCTTCACAATGCCCTTTGGAAAAGCATAAATGAAGCAGCGATTGCGGCAACACCGATCAAAATAAAGACGGGAAACTCGAAAGGTAGCGATGATGACGTCAAAGAAAAATGAAAACGTTTCACGCTTTCGATGTCAGTCGACTACAGAACGAAAAACGCGCCCGGAAACAGAGCTTACGGGCGCGTTTAACACCAAGCATGCATGTTATTTCAGACCAAGATATTCTTTAATATAGGCAAAATCGATATTCGAACTCACAAGTTGAGCCCCTTGTCTGATTTTGATGACATCACGCAATTTATGACGTTCAAGAATGGCTTCCATCTTCTTGGCCACGGTAAATGTATCATCGCGAACAACAATAATGGGTATTTCAAGCACTTCTGAACGTGTTAAAATAATATCGTTCGGATAGAGGTTCCCTGTTAAAACGAGACACGGGCTATCACCTTCCAACGCGACAAGCTGAACATCCGAACGGTCTCCACCCACGATAACGGCCGAATTTTTATGCTTCCGGAAGTGGGTCATAAAGTTTTCCACTTGCATTGTTCCAATAAGGAAGCTTTCCACAATACGGTCGGATTTATGGTGTGCGGAAATCACCTTTCCGCCAAGTCGATCGGCCAAGTCCGCGACTTTGATCGCTCCCATAAGTGGATCGCGAGGAATCACGCCAAGCACCTTCACCCCATTTCGCTCAAGAAACGGTGCGATGAGTGTTTCCACTTCGTCGATAAGGTTCGGAGCGATATCATTTAAAATAACGCCGAGCAGATTCTCGCCAAGCGTATCTTTCAATACAACAAGATAGTCATAGTTCAGTTCTTTCTGGAACCGATCGATCACAATGGTTTTGACACCGAGTGTTTGCACAACTTGAATTCCGTCGACATTACAATATCGACCAGAATACATTGAGCCGGAACCAGCAACAATGGTAACATCTTTATCTTTGCTGATGGCATCGTAGCTCCGCAAAATATTGCCCATGAGATCACTGCACTTTCCGCTGAACGCTTTTACCTTGAAATCTTGGGTAACAACGACAGGAGTGACGAGTTCAGGATCTTCGTCCAATCCCAGGATATCCTGGACAAAAAAGGCATCTTCGTCTCCGAGCTTGCCATTGACTTCCTTGGGCAGAGCGCCAACAGGCTTCATGTAGGCAACGTCATATCCCTCTTTCTGCAATCGCAGCCCAAGTCCCATAACCACCATGTTTTTTCCGGAATATCCGGACGTTGATCCAACATATATTCCTGCCATATCGTCCCTCCGCGAACTCCCCATTACCTTCACACGAGCCAGTCGAGCCCAACCAGGCGGACATTCGCCTTCACAGCCCTCTGACGTTTCCGGAAATGAGGGTTGAAATCGGCTTCGTAAATTTCTGAACCTTCCATGACCATTCAAAACGGTCAACAGGACATCCTCTATCTCCTTGAAATGAACGGCCGGCTCCCCACACACCCCCCGTGCAGGAGCGGGTTACTCTGTACTTCCCGGATCATCTCGGAAGCGACGCTTGCGGTCAAGAGGCAGGTGAAAAAGAAATGCCTCTCAAGATATTATTCATAATATCACAAAGTTCAAAAGATCACACTGATAAAAAAAGACAATTCCATACAAAACAGCTACAGGTATTATTCTTCACGAACAAGCCAAGTCGAGCCATGAGAAATCCCCATGTTTTCCCCCTTTCCAGATTGTAACAAAGGAGATTTAGAACAACACTGAATGTCATACCATTGTTATTATGCCACGAAACACGGGTCTATAATTGGTTATATAAAATATTTATTGTAAAATCCTACAGATAAGCACCATATTCGTTGAATCCAGTACTCCTTTCAACGATCGTCATGATGACTACATACAGTTCAGCGCTTGTTCACTTAAAGACCATGCCATACCCGTTGAGAGGTATTTTTTTTGATGCTGTTCAGAGGGTTGTTAAGCGAGGCAAAGAAAGGCAAAACTATCTTGTTTGAGGACGACATGCTTTGCCTGTGGAAAATCCGCATGAGGTTAGACGAACTCGTCGGCTTTAGATATGGAAGCAATATAAGGCGAACACAGTACGGAAGCAACCTGTTCGACCTGAGGGGACGATATGACAAAGTTCATGTTGTAGGAACACGAACCCGTGCCCTCCGTAGTATCAGGATCACTGACATATAGACGGAATACAACTTCCTTCCCGTGCGGCACGGGCTCCGTCAATATCCAACATGAAAATGGCGTCGTTCGCCGGGCTTGGTTAAGAATTTTCGAACGTTTTTCTAATAGAATGACTTGCCCACGTTCAAAGACGCTCTGTTTTTATGCGGCTTGGTGTCATACAAAACTTGCATTGCGTCCGTTTTGGGTGTTGATATGTCCAAGCATGTTTAATTTGAACATGGTGAGATGGGGATTGCGAATATACTCTATACATTTCTTTGCACTATAATCGCTGCTTTTGCCATCATCTCAAAAACCTGTTGTAATAAGTTCAGTTGAATACTGTGCGAATCCGATGACTCTCACTAAGGTTGTGATGCCATCCCCCTCAGGAACATGAATCAATCCTTGTCTAATCGAACGAACACGGTATATCTTCATAGATATTAGAAGGAACAGAGGGAACCATTGTTCACGGTTAAAGATTATCGGAAGAATATTTCCGACTCCCTCTTCGTGATGAAGTTGGAGATGGCATGTTGCCAACTTTTCCCGGCTTTCCGGATGCGCCGACAACGGTGACTACGGAAGGGTTGAATAACGTATAAAGTCGGTTGCTATGTTTCATTGCACCGCAAATGGAGCTTAGGGTGAACGAGGATACATTGGAAACACTTCAACAATCAATTCATCATGCATTTTCACACATCAATCATTTACAAACGGCGCTTACTCACAGTTCTTATGCCAATGAAAATCATGGTGTTGCTGAACACAATGAACGCCTTGAATTTTTAGGGGATGCAGTCCTTGAGCTATGTGTCTCTCAAGAACTCTATGCTCGATTTCCCGATGCTCCCGAAGGAGCTCTAACCCGTATGCGCTCTAAACTCGTCAACGAGCGAAGCTTAGCCGAGCTTGCCAGACGACTTGACCTCAGCGAGTATGTCTATCTCGGCAAAGGAGAAGAGGTCCAAGGAGGACGAGAGCGACCGTCACTATTGAGTGATGTTGTAGAAGCAATATTTGGAGCCATATTTCTCGACGCCGGTTTCGACGCCGCTCGACACACCATCCTCATGCTGTTCAAGGACAAATGGCCTGTGACACTGGCTCCTCCCAAAGCAAAAGACTATAAAAGCCGCTTACAGGAATATACCCAAAGTCATTTCAAAGAACGTCCTCTATATGCCTTGGCACGAAGTTTTGGTCCCGAACATGCTAAAATGTTTGAAGTTGAACTTCGCCTTCCCGACGGAAACACCATGACAGCGACAGGGACAAGTGTCAAAAAAGCACAACAACTCGTAGCAAAACAAGCCCTTGCGAGATACGATCCAGAAAGAGCTTCATGAACCGCCAGGGAGGGACCCCACTGGTCCCATCTCCCTGGCCATTTCATGAAATCCATTCTGCGAATTAACCACCGATAAGCTGCATTGCCATCTTAGGCAGCGAGTTGGCCTGCGCCAACATGGCGACAGCAGACTGTGTCAAAATCTGGTTACGCACAAATTCCGTCATTTCGGTCGCGACATCCACATCCGAAATACGCGATTCTGCGGACTGCAAGTTCTCAGACTGAATCTGCAGATTGGAGATGGTGTTTTCCAGGCGGTTCTGAAGTGCACCAAGAGCAGCTCGGATCTTATCCTTGGAGATAATAGCCTGCTGGATAGCGTCCAAAGCATTCTGCGCAAGTTCCTGGGTCGAGATGCTGTTGCCGGCCGTATTGCCGCCCGCTGCGAGTCCCAGACCAAACGCCGATGCCGTGGCGTTCCCGATATTGACGTAGTAGTAGTCTTCGTTGCTATCGTTGCCGGTACCGAAGTGAACTTTCAACTGCCCAGTCGGATTCAACCCGGAACCGTCATGGTTTGTACTCGACAGGTTCCCGTTAAGCAAATGAATACCGTTGAAGTCAGTTGCCATCGCGATTCGGGTAATTTCCGAAGCCATGGCTTGATATTCCGAATCAATAATCAAACGTTGAGACGAGGTATACGTACCCGTTGCGGCTTGTTCAGCCAACTCTTTCATACGGATGAGCTTTTCATCGATGATCGAAAGCGCACCGTCGGCGGTTTGTATCATAGAAATCGCATCGTTAGCGTTGCGGATACCTTGGTTCAAGGTTGCAATGTCGGCCCGCATGAGCTCACGAATAGCCAGTCCGGCCGCGTCATCGGCCGCAGTGCCAATTCGAAGCCCGGACGACAGACGTCGGGTAGATACAGCCAGATCCCCGTAAGCACTCGACAAGTTTCTTGCGGCATTCATAGCCATCAAGTTGTGATTAATGACCAGGGACATCAGAACCTCCTTGTTTATCCTGACGGACAATCCTTGTTTTGCATTGAGTCAAGCACAAGCTATGCCAATTGAAATTTACTTTAAAAATACAGCCAATTAGAGACACAAATATCGACTGGGAAAACTTTGCATCCCTCTAAAGAGGTCATTTCTTCCCTATTATGCCGCATATTTGGCGCTCATGAGCGGCATCATTTGGCCGCGATCTCAGTTCCCGGCCAAATTTGCAGCATGACGGAGCAGAGAAAGCTGTCATAGCTTTGTCATTCTTCTTATCGATTCTCCCCAAACAGTAAGTTCCCCCATTGAGGGACCGGGTAGTGTACAACAATGTTCCAGCCTCTTTTTCAACGAAGAGACGGCATCTATTTCTGTGGGAGCACCGTGTTATGACGGAAAAAACATTGCTGAAAAGCATTGTGACGTATTCATCCCGGCGGGAGGTGATTTTTCATCAAACAGACAAAAAAATCGGCCCCAATCTCTGGTAAGATCAGGGCCGAGAGAACAAGACAAGAAGGAGGAATTAACGCTTCAGCTGGATAACTTCGCCAAGCATCGTATCGGTCGTCGTAATGACTTTACTGTTGGCCTGGAAGCCACGTTGAGTCAAAATCATGTCCGTCATTTCTGTGGCCATATCCACGTTGGACGCTTCGAGCGTATAAGACGCCATTGCTCCGAATTGGCCGCTGTTAGCCCGTCCTTCAAGCGCCTGGCCGGATTCAATCGTTTCGGAGTACAAGTTGCCGCCTTCACGACGCAATCCCCACGGACTGTTGAAGTCGACCAAGGTCAGTGCATACAGTTCTTGGACCTGCCCATTGGAATACCGCCCCGTCAACACACCATCCGTATCCACGGCCACGCCCTGAAGGATTCCCGGAGGATAACCGTCTTGTGACGTATAGAGCGTAGACGAAGAGATCCCATAGTTCGTCGTCGAATTTGCATTTCGAGTGAGGGTATCTTGATTAAAGCCAGGAATATTGGCCGCATCTGTCCCGACGTCGGCTGCACTCGTTACGCCAGCTGGAACCACAAAGCCGTTGACATCTTCCAAGCCGAGATTCAGTGAAATAGAGACACTGTTATCCCCATCCGTGGAACTGCCGTTGGTCACATCTCGGAAGTTCATGGTGAACTCGGGATATCCCGATGTCCCCACAGTAGCCGGAGTCCATTGATCCAATCCAAAGCTTGGCGGAGTACCGGCTGTTGAAGCTGCATCGCTCGCTAAAGTGAAGGCGCTCATATTCATGAGTTTGCCCGTATCGTCAAAAGCCAGCGTTCCCATCATCACCAGACCAGCTTGAGCCGTGGTAGACAATTCGACACCAGACCCATCATCAGGCAATACACGGCCGTCTTCTTCCGGGTCTCCGGCAACAGCAAATTGCCAGTATTCAGTGCCATCTTCTTCACTGACTTTGTCATAATAGACACTGACGTCGTGGGCTTCCCCTTTTTGGTCATACACCTTGATAGTCGTCTGATAAGAGAACGCCGTATCAGGCAACGGATCTTCATTCGGTTTTGTCGGGTCGTAATTATACTTCTCATAAAGAGAAAAATAAGGATTACCCGTTGTGCTCTCCGTCTGCCTCTCGGATGACGTATCAAGATTGGTAATGATACTTAAATTCCGCGTTGCTTCGGCTGGAATTTGATACAGATCAAGCTGGACATCTGTGCTCGTTCCGACGATGGGCACTTGATCGTACGTAATGCCAGCGACACGATCAGCACGTACCTTGTCCTGGTCTACAGCCCATCCCTGGACCTTGTAACCGTGCGTGTCAACAAGATAGCCATCGGCATCGAATGTGAAGTCGCCAGCGCGGGTGTAGTAATTCTGTCCTTCATCAGTCTGGACTTTGAAGAAACCGTCGCCGTTGATGGCAAGATCGGTGGCTTCGTTGGTCGACTCCAGCCCTCCAAGGCTGAAGTCCGTCAGCACATCGGCAATTCCGACGCCCATGCCTACTTGCGAGATGCCCGCGGAAGTACTGATATCATGACTCAACAAGTCTTCAAACTCCATCCGGGACGACTTATATCCGACAGTCGATACGTTGGCCAGGTTGTTGCCAATCACGCCCATCTTCTCTCCGTGCGCGACCATGCCGGTAACACCCGTCCACATTGCCGTGTTCAGTCCCATGATTTCCTCCTCTTCAATTCACAAGCGGCGCGTGGTCAACTAGCCGAAAATCGAGGCCACCGCGCTGGAAACACCGCTGACAAAATTGCTGACTGCATCAACCGCCGTTTCAGCGCCGTCAACGACACTCTTGGCCACGGATTCGGCCACGGTTTCACTTTCGGCTGCGGTTGTGTCGTCGTCGGAATCAGAACTGTCGTCATTAGAACTGTCGTCACCCGATTCCGTCTTTGTTGTGGTAGTATCGGCTTTCACCACTTCAACTATATTTGAAAATTCAATCAGACGACCATCATCCAATCTAAACTTATACCCAGAACCATCGTTTTCAAGCGCATCAATAGTACCAGTCACTTCCATGCCGACTAAGACAGCCTCACCAGCGCCATCTTCTGCCGCAATAGAAATTTCATAGGTTCCATCATCAGCTTTTTTACCATTCCAATCCAAGCCATCCCATTGATATTCAAATGTTCCGGCTCCAACGTTAGTCAATTCTTCAGTCCGAATAATATTTCCATTTTCATCAAAAACATTAATAACCATATTTGCAGCGGACTCATCAAGCGTATAAAAGACAGTGCTGATGTCATCGCCCGACTTTGTAACCGCATCACCTTCAGCGCGAACTTCTTTCCCGAGAAGGTTCAGAGAATTAACCACGCTTTGCTGCACTGTGGACGTTGTCAGCGTGTCAATGGAATTCGTCATATTCGTGAGCTGTTCAAGACTGGAGAATTGGGCCAACTGGCTCACGAATTCCGTATCATCCATAGGATTCAAGGGATCCTGGTACTGCAACTGAGTCACAAGCAACTCAAGAAAATCATTTTTGTCGAGCGAAGAAGTCGCTGTCGACTGCGAAGCGGTATATTCACTCAAGAGACTTGACGCTTCAGTGCTGCTAATACTCATGGCCGCAATTCTCCTTAGAGGTTAGGCAAAAAGATCAAGTCCGCTCTGGGAAACTTTTGCCATTTCACTCTCTCCTTGCATATTCTGGACCACACCTACATTCCCAGAAGCACCGAGCAATAATTTCCTTGATGTACGCAATCTGTCCATCAGCTCTCTTTGCTCTCGCGCTTGGTTATGCTGTTGGCTTCCCTGCCATGACGACGAGGTATCTTGCGGAAGCCCCGTCTGCACTTCAAGCTTGGCCACCTTCAGTCCCTGTTGTTCCAAAGTCTGCTTCAGGTGATGCAAATTCTCCGAAATGACCTTCGCAGCTTCAGGTGAATCAGCTCTGATGGTCGCTTGGACTTCTTTATTCTTCGCCTGCAGAACAATATTCAGGTTGCCATATTCTTCAGGCGATAAATTCACAGAAAGCTGCTTAACTCCCTGACTCAAGCTCTTGAGCATGCCGGTTTCAACCTGGCGCAACACACGAGCTTGCAACAAGGCATCTGATCGTCCAGCCTGCACACCATTCTTCAGAGAAGATGAAAAGTTAGACAGCGTTGTTCCATTCCCCAAGCCAGATATGTCCTGCGTTCGCACAGAACCATCAAGACGAATCTTGCTCATAAACTGGGAAAGAACCTCCCCGTCCGCGTTTTCGCTGCCTTCTTTTCCCTGCGCTGCGGCAAGTTGTGCATCCTGATTTTGTTTGAACAAGGAGTCACCATTCTTGTCTTTGCCATTGGGATGTTGGCCTTGTTCACCGTTTTTCTGTGTCTGTGCGACCTTGGAGGCATCAGTATTTTCTGTTGTCATGGCGCCAACCTTGTGATTGACCCCATCTTCACGATTATTGGAGTTGGCTTGGTTGGACTTGCGGGCCTTGGCGGCCTCCATGGCTTCGGCAATACGTTCTCCGAATTGACCGAGCGACTTGTCCAGCTCGATATTCTTGTCCTGCAATTCACCTTTGATGACGAGCAAAGCTTTTTGCATGCCTTCAGGGGTAACGTCCAAACCTGAAATTTCACGGAACAGGCTCGTTAAGCGTTTCATGGAATCACCGGACAACTCCAACGCTCGACCGAATGCTTCAGCTTCATCCGCACTGAACGTCATCGACAGGTCCGAAGGTAACGAACCGATCTTATCCGCTACAGCCATGAAGACGGCTTTATGTTCACCATTCTCCAACTTGGTTAAGAGCTTTTGTGCTTCGTCAGGAGTAAAGCCGAGCTTGTCGAACAAAGAAAGAATTTGGCGCTTATCTTCGTCGCTCAAGTTCGCCTTGTCCTTTCCTCCGCCAGCAGCTTCACGGACATCTTCAATCAATTCCTGCCATGTCATGCCCTCTTCGCTATTCACCTTTTCATCGAGGGCAACCAAAGCTTCTTCACTTAAACCGGCATCACGCAAGTCAGAGCGCAACCCGGCAAAATCTTCCTGCGTGACTCGTTCAGTCAATATGGAGGAGGTGGACACGTCTAATGCCGAAGGCGAACCCGAATCCGTACTCACCGTCGACCCCATCAACGAAAGAGCCATATCGTACGTTGCAGCCTGGAGTTCGTTCTCCAAAACACCGTCAAACAGCGCACTGCCTTGACGTGTATTGGTTGATACGGATTGTCCGATCATGGTGTCTCGGCGACCAGCATCAAACAAAGCGGGAAATAATTGCATGACCTTCCTCCTTGCCCCATACCAATACAAGAGCCGTTCCAGAATTAACCATCACTGTTTTGCCGGACTCCAAACATAAACGCGCCCGAAGAGAATCTCTTCGGGCGCGTTTATGATGTTTTTCTTTAAAAAGAGTCGAGTGATCTAACTCAGATTCTTCATCTGAGCATACCAACTGCTCGAATTTTCAAGCAAACTATTAATACGGCTGACCATCTTATGCGGATCGGACAAGTACCCTTCCATGAGGAGCGCCGATTCGTAGAGCTGTTCAACGGCTGTAGAGATAAACGGATCGGAGGGACTATTTTGGTGAATCCGAATCAGATTGCGGATCAGCGGATGATCTTTGTTGATCTCCAGCACCTTTTTCGGAACGGAAGTATCTTTCGTCACAAGGCGCATAATTTTCTGCATGTGCGACGTCACGTCTCCATCAGGGCTCACGAGACAAGAAGGACTCTTGGACAAACGCTCGGACAGTCGAACATCGGTGACCTTGTCGCCCAAAATCTGCCGGATTTCTCCGATCAGCGCATCAAGATCAGTCTTCCCTTTTTCATCCAATTCCTCAACCGGCTTCTCGTCTTCGGCAGCGTCGGCGAAGTCTTTGAGTGCGGCCGTGTCCACATGTTCTGCCGATTTGAGATCGAAATCCTTATACTTGCGGAGTGCATCCATAATGAATTCGTCAATGGGCTCAAACAGGTACAGCACCTCAATGCCTTTCTTTCGGAAGATCTCCATATGCGGAGTCAATTCCAAAGCGTCGCGGCTCGGACCGGAAAGGTAGTAGATTTCTGTCTGCCCTTCCTTCATACGTCCAACATAATCTTCAAACGAGACAAGCTCATCGCTCTTTTCCATGGACGAAGAATTAAAGCGAACAAGTTCCGCAAAATCGTCACGGTTGGCGTAATCGCTATATCCGAGCTTAAAGGTCTTTTCATGCGCTTTAAAAAACGTAGCGTATTTTTCCGCGTCGTCTTTCGCCAACTTTTTCAGACGATTCAATGCCTGTTTCGTAACGGTCGATGCAATTTTTCGCAGAACAACATTTTCCTGCAGGGTTTCACGCGAAATATTGAGTGGTAAATCTTCGGTATCGACCACCCCTTTGATGAAACCAAGGTATTCAGGCAACAGTTCTTCAGCCTGTCGCTGGATGAGAACACGACGGACATAAAGATCTAATCCGTAGTCCTTGTTGTACGCGCCAAACATGTCCATGCTATGTTCCGGAACAAACAGCAAAGACGTGAACTGCACGGGAGCATCGACCTGGATATGGATGGTCTCCATGGGCGCGTTGGAATCATACGTAAGAAATTTGTAGAATTCTTCGTATTGTTCTTTCGTAACCGATGTTTTGGGTTCACGCCATAACGCGGCAATGGTGTTGACTTTCTCGTCAGCCACGAGAATGGGGAAGGAAATGAAGCTCGAATGGGTCTTGATAATGCTCTTGATACGATCGACATCCGCAAATTCTTCGGTCGAAGACTTCAGATGAATCTCAATGGTTGTGCCACGCGCAATATCGCCCTGCGCTGGTTCCATGGAGAACGATCCCAACCCATCGGAAATCCATGCCATCGGTTGTGCATCGGGCTGAGCCGAACGTGTGGTCAAAACAACTTTGTCCGCGACCATGAACACAGAATAAAAGCCAACACCGAATTTCCCGATAATTCCACTGGCGTCGCCCTGCTGCTCTGTCACAGACTTCAAAAAGTCCGCCGATCCCGACTTGGCAATCGTTCCGATATGGTCGACAAGCTCACTTTCGGTCATCCCGATCCCCGTATCTTTGATCGTGATGACTTTTTTCTCAGTGTCGACAGATATGGCAATATTGAGTTCTGTGTCGGGCTCAATGACGTCCTGGCCGCTCTGCTGAAGAAACCGAACCTTGTCCAGGGCGTCCGAAGCGTTGGAAATGAGTTCGCGGAGAAAAATTTCGCGGTTGGTGTAGATGGAGTGCGTAATGATCTCGAGCAGTTGTTTAATTTCGGCTTTGAACTCGTACGTTTTGCTCGCTTGACTCTCGGACATGATTCTCCTCGTCTATGCTGTGTTTTGTAACTGATTGCCTCTTTGCAATCAGCCCGTTAACAAAATAACCGTCCTCAGACGATCACACGGAAATGAGGTCGGAAGTCCCCGTACTCACATGCGACGTCTTTTTTCGTTTCCTCACGAAACATACGAAGACGACACGCCCGGCAACGCCGGGCAAGCCTCAAGGCCGCACGATATGCGACCAAACATGAAAAATATGAAACCGAAACACTCTCCTCACGGCGTTCTCACATTGAGAAAAAGCGTCTTCGACGGTCTCATGCCGCTCAAAAGGAAATTTGACCGGCATTGAAATAAGTAATGGATCGATTTTGTCAAGGGCAGAGTCCAAAGAGTTGTATATATTACGACCTCGTACATGAGATTGTTTTCAATCTATGTTGCAAATCTACGAAAAAAACAGGTATGAATACTCATTCCAATGTCATTGCGAAGAGTAACGACTCTCATACCGATACAAGAAAGAAACCGTCTGATCAGGAAGTATTTTATGACCCCATTTATTACTGCATTTCGTCAAATCATGATGTCTTCTCTCATCTGTATTGCTGCCGTACTCAGTTATCCAACATTTGGGCTAGCACAAAGCTGTGGCCTTGCATCCGACGCATTGAAACTCTGGCCGATGTCCGACGGAGGCAATGGTCACTCGTACCAAGTTGCGATTGCGGTATTACCGCTCACATGGCCGGAAGCAGAACGAGCCGCTCGTCTGGCAGGAGGCTATTTGGCCACCATCGAATCAAGCCAAGAGAACGATTTCGTTTTTTCGCTTATTGATAACGCGCTCTCATGGACACTCGATGTCGGGCCGTTTTTGGGTGGTATCGGAACTCCAGATGGCACTCTTGCCTGGATCACAGGAGAACCGTTTACATACAGCAATTGGGGAAAAGGAGAGCCCGTAACCGTTTCGCCAGATGATATCATCGCGTATGCCCGCTCTGCGGAAAGTCGCTCAAACAGTTGGCAACTCGTATCGCAATCCACCCTGGCGAGAGCCTATGTTATCGAATTTGACGAGAACACTCCGCGGCTCGGTCGTCCCTACCTGCGGGTCATCAATGCCAGTGGCCAAAGTTTCGTTTTGCAGCCTGGTCCAGGTGCCAACGATGGCACCGATGACGGTTCGAGAGAAGCAGGCAAGGACGCGTGGACCGAATCCTGTCACCCCGATACCAATCATGGCTCTTCGGAATCTTTACTCGCATCAATGACAAGTGGCTGTGATTCGTGTGGCGGCACACAAAAAACATACATCCGCTTCAACTTGGACGGTTTGCCTACCCCAATGGACAATGCCCTTCTCGGCTTTTATTTCCTTGGCAAAGGCTCGTGTGATGAACATTGCAATATCAACTTCAGTATAGTCGGATTAACATCGGACTGGAATGAAATGACCATCACAGCAAACACTGCTCCCAGTGAAATGAGTGCTTCGCTGGATGATGTTGTCCCCATTTCAGCACCTTCAAACCCTGAATTCATTGAGATCCCCATCCCTCATCTTTATGAATATTGGAAAGAGAACCCCAATGCCAATTACGGCCTGGTTATTGAATCCACATATAGTGGCTGCAATACGACTGCGGCACGGTTTGCCGTGTCGTCGTCCGACCTTGTACCGGCTGTCACTTCGCTTTATCCCCTACCGAACGATAAATATGCCAGCATAAACAGCGTTATATCGGCGACCTTTGCAGTTGATCTCGCAACAACATCTGTTAACGCAACGACATTTATGGTATATGATGAATACAATATTCCTATTCCAGGAACCGCTATTTATGACACAGTGACGAGAACCGCAAGCTTTACTCCGAGTTATAGCCTTGTCGAAAATAAACAGTACACAGCTGTTCTCGATACCGCGATAGAAGATGCAGACAACAACTTTATATTATGCTCGGATATTGTCTGGAAATTTTTTACCAATGATATAACTGAGGCTCGAGCATATTACCCACTGAACGGAACGCTAAAAGACGCGGCCGGCAATTATGGTGACGCAGTGGTCGCCTCGGGGTCTTTGAAGTATGTGCCAGGCCAAATCGGTTTGGCTGCGCAATTCGACGGCGCCATGTATCTTCAAACGCCGGTCCCGATTCAAACTCCACCGTTAGCGTATGCGTTGTGGTTTCAGACAACGACCGTTCTCGGCTATCAAACGTTGCTCGACTCCAGTACGGACGCAGACACCGGATACGGACTCCATCTCAATCTCGACGATGGGGTCTTCGCTGTGTCTACTCCAGATGGATTTCGAAATACAACAGTGCCCGTCCCTATAGGCATGTGGACGCATGTCGCCATGTCGGTGGCCAACGAAGAAATCCGTATCTACCTCAACGGCGAGTTACGCGAAATGCTTCCCTTGACAACCTCGTCGATGTTGACGGGTATTCCAATGCAGATGGGGCACCACACAACAAGCGATCCCAAGTGGTTCTCCGGGAAAATGGACCAAGTTCGGGTTTATAACAGACAACTCCTTGGCTCAGACGTTCGAGAACTCTACCTGAGCGGAAGCAAGCTGGATATTTTACCGGTTATTATCAATTTGCTTACGGCCACTGAGACGGGGGGGGGCTTGTCGGGAACAACACGGTAACCGTGGTCCCTTCTCCTTCGGACGTGGTCATTTCGATGGACCCACCATGCGTCTCTGCAATGAGCTTGGCACCGTAAGTACCGAGGCCGGTGCCGTCTTGCTTGCCACATGTGGTATATTTCTCAAAAAACGTTTCCCGTACGGCGTCACTCACCACACCGGCATTGTGAACGCTGACGCTAGCCTGCGTCGCTCTGCTCAGACGAATAGTGACATCTTGACCTTCTTGAGAGGCTTCGACCGCATTTTTCACAAGGTTCGCCAGCATGGTGTAGCACAGGATTTCTTCTCCAAAAATGACAAACGTATCGTCAGGTTGACGAGAACGACCTCCGACAAGAACAACCATCTCAACTTCTAATGCGGAAAACAAACCAGATAAATCCGAGTGAATTTTATCCAAAACCGGGAGGAGATCCAAAGGTTCTGTCAAAAGAGGGTAGGATTTTTTTTCCATCTTATAGAGAGAAAGCGACAAGTTGATCATATCAAGCATGCGGTATCCCGCGTCTTGGATCAGTCCTAACATCTCTTGTTGACGTGGAGTGAAGTCATCAGATTGCAAAAGCAATTTGGGCAAGGTCAAAATGGCATTGAGCGGCGACTTGAGATCATGGCGTGTCATGCGCTCCATGTCTTCGCGCAGATCATCGGCTCGTTTTCTATCCGTAATGTCTACAAGAACACTTGTAAAAATCTCGCAAAAATGCTCGAGGAAATCCGTATCTTTGTCTTCACCGAAACGTTCGGGATTGCGACTGGCAAAGCCCAAAATGCCTATCACACGACAGGGATCGTATTTATCCACCATAGGATAGAGGAACAAAGAACCATCCAGGAGCCTTGGCTGTTCGCGCAAGATGCGTCCATCAAGAAATCGGGAAGGGTTGTCCACAACGTCGGCGCGAATCATGACGGACTCACGATCAATAAGCAATCGTTTCGCCACACCACGCTCAGGTCCGTCCGCCGGCAAGAGCACTGCCAATTCTGGTCTATCCATCCGATACTCAGGACTCAAAACAAGACTTATGGCATCAAGCTGAAACTCTCCACGTAATCGGCCAAGAACAGGAATAATTTCATCATGGATTTTAATTTGTTGTACCATACGAGAAGCATCACGGAACATGATAAAGACGTTCTGCACAGCCGCATATTGAGCTTTTCCCGCCTCAAAACCTCGAAACAACTTTTCTCGACTGATATCAGCCTGGGCTACCTGATCGCGAAGAACGGCGTTTTCCCGAACCAGGCCATCAACAATATGACCGAGACGATCCAACCGATACAAAAGGCGTTCGGTATCCCCCTGGCGAACAAGCGCTTTGAGTTCTTCTACCGGTGAACTCACAGGCATCTCGGCAGCTCTCTCGTATTCGTTGTGTTTCTTCATTTCTATCAGATCTTGAATTTTCCCAGTTGCTTCGTCAACATATGTTTGCTTTCCCCTAAGGCATACACAACACTCTTGTATCTTGTCATGGTTTTTTGAAGGCAATCCCTTTACAGGGATTTTGTTTTATCATATTGTTGCATCAATGCTTGGGACGGTCCGAAGCAGGTGTTCTGTACCGTAACGGAGGGTAGCTATCGTTAATCAGTATACTCATACCGGGCTACTGAGAGCCCCGATCTGATTCGCCCTTACGCGATGCAGGGCTTTGCCGAAATTTACTCCTTCAGGCAACCCTCACTGGTTGTCCAGCTATGCGTCCCCCGGGCGAATCTCTTTTTGCCCCTCTATTTTTTCCAGCCGAAATATGCCTGCCTTTCTCGTCTTCTCTCCTTCGTTTGGTTGCTGATTTTTTTTTGCAATCACGCCTTAAGTTTTTTTTTTTCTATCCGAAAAGAGTACTGAAGAGTACTTGAAAACGTCATGTTGGCTCCGTCAATAACGGGGTGTTCCGAGTACTGCGTAGCGTAACACATACGAATACAGGCACGAGGAGGTTTGGCATGGCCACCGTCATTTCCATTGACGCGTTCCGTCAGAAGACCAATCCAATGCAACCCGGTGCCCCGCCAGATCAGGCTGAGCGTCCGGTACTGCATGACAAGGACTTCTGGAGTCGAGACTACAGTAAGCTGGAGCACATTGTTTTTGGTGTTCTCAAAATTTCGGAACTGTTGAGCTACTACGTTCCGTACGATGATTCCTGGCATTTTTCCATGTTGTGCCTGCTTGATGCTGCCTATAGACGGGCGCTTGGGGAGGAGACAGCTTTGGCTGATGTGTCCCATTCGCTGAAAGGATATATTCTTGATGCCATGACGGCAGAGAATAAACGCGACTTAAGCGGGGCACTCCTTATTCTCGATTTGGTTGAAAAGTCGCCTTCTGAAAAGGAATCTTCCCAACATTGAAGAGACTTTCGTGCCTGAATCATTCGAAAAGCCGCCAATTTGGCGGCTTTTCGTTTTTTTTCTTTGCGTATGAAAAAATAATTTCACGTATTATTCCAAACAATTTCTTTTGTGATCACAAAAAACATCAGCAACAGTTTGTTTGGATTGACCTTTTCAAGGTTTTCAATCTTTGTTAAATTTTTCTTGAACATCGCCGTCAGTTCGATAGAATGAAAAGAATTTGTTCGTTCCCCAACAATCAAAAGTCCGAAGTCAAGGCCATTTGTAAGGCAACCTGCCGTAACGAGAATCGGCACGACCGAGGAGGAGATGGCAATGCAAAAAAGTACATGGATTTTAACAATGGTTTTATGTTTGCTCGTCATGGGAGCATTCGGTTGCGCCAAGAAACAAACTGCACCCGATACAACCCAGGATGCATCTTGGGAAGAGCAAGAACGTCAACGCCTGGCCCGTGAACGCGAACTCCAGGAACGCCTTGGAAGACTCTCGCAAGAACTCTCCCAAATGGTTTTCTTTGATTTCGATCGCTATGACCTCAAACCCGAAGCGCGTACTATCCTGACGCGCAAGGCTGAAATTTTGCAGTCCAACCCCGATGTCAAACTCATCATCGAAGGTAACTGCGACGAACGCGGCACTGCGGAATACAACCTTGCTTTGGGCGAACGTCGTGCGCGTGCTGCAGCCCAGTACCTGGTGAATCAGGGAGTCACCGCCACCCGGTTGTCGACCCTGAGCTATGGAAAAGAACGTCCCCTCAATCCGGCTCATAACGAAGCTGCCTGGGCGCAAAATCGTCGTGACGAATTCCGGGCAACCTATTAAACATCCCAATCAAAAACGCCGCGCCTTGGAAGGCGCGGCGTTTTTTATGTATGCCTATTTCTGCTCAAGACCGGGATTTCGCCCGGATCCTTTTTGACTATCACCGTCTGGATTGCTCACTTGCTCCGGCCGATTGCTTGATCGTCATGGGAAGTCACGATCTCCGTGTTGCGGATCGTGGCGCCGCATTACTTTCGGCACACATGGCCCCTTTCGCTGTCATCTCCGGCGGTTTCGGCAAACTGACACAAACGCAATTCCATACTACTGAAGCCCGACTCTTTGCCAATCGTATCCTTGAACACGGCATTGAACCGCAACGACTTTTTCTTGAAGAACACAGCACCAACACCGGGGAAAATGTCTGTTTTTCCATGGCATTGCTCAAAGAACGTGGCATACAGCCCAACTCGGTCATTCTTGTCCAAAAACCCTATCTTGAGCGGCGTGCTTTTGCGAGCTTCCGGTATCATTTCCCCGATGTGACCGTCATGACAACATCGCCTCAACTCGATTTTAATGACTATATCGACACCGGAGCCATTTCGGTTGAAGATGTTGTGCATCTCCTGGTTGGTGACACGGAAAGAGTCATGGCGTATCCCGACCTCGGCTTTCAGATTCCACAATACATGCCTGACAAGGTACGCAACGCCTACCTGCACCTGCGAACTCGATTTGCTCAATATCGACTTCGTCACGATCCTCTTTCGAAGTCTTAAAGGTTACGAAACAACCCATACCGTGCAATATTTCGCATCGTGAATAATTCTGCTGGAAACGCTTCCAAATAAAAATTCTTCTGCTTTGGATACGCCTCGACGGCCAACGACCACCGTGCCAATCCCCTCTTTTTCGACAACGTTCAGAATCTCTTTGGCAATGCTCGTTCCCAAACTACACCGATTTTGTTCTCCATCAAGTAACGGCGATGCACAGTCATAAAGATATTCCGTCTCGATATTCTCTCCGGAAATTCCTGTCGATACGATCAAATTCTTGGCCGTATCCATAAACTTCACGACATTTTTGCGAAGTTCATTGCATTCTTCTTTCCACTTCTGCTCGTCGGGGAAAAAATCACGATCCGGTAGGCGTTCAACATATAACAGCTTGATGCTGACCGCCCCGGCATGGGGAAGCATGTCGCTGACATAGCGAACTGCTCGTAAGGAATTCTCCGATCCATCGACAGCAATAAGTATTTTCTTGCATTCCATGACGCCCTCCCGCGGCACAATGCACCGCCGTTATTTCAAAAGGTCAAGGCATGGACGCAGGTCGTCCAAAAATTCCTCTACCGTATCATAAAAGATGTTGGCTCCGGCAGAAAAGTGAAGCAGGACGTTGGAAAGGCGATCAGGAATGTAGTCGAAAATTTTCTTGAGATTCGCCAATCTATGCATGAACATAATGGAAAAATCGTCCGACGTGAGTTTTTTTTCACGCCAAATATCACCATGTTCTTGTGCCAGAGTCACCGCAGAATGCTCTCCCTTGCCTACAATAAAAAGGAGGATATTTCCAAGACCAAACAAGTCGAGTCCAAACGGATTTTCGTGAAAATCAAAAGTATAATCAAAATCAATCCAACGATAAATACCCGTCCCGTATTCAACCCAAAGATGGTCTCTCCGAATGTCACCATGCTTTTCCCGGTGTACATGGAGAAAACGAATAGCTTCGACGGCTTCAATGAATTTTTCTAAAATACCGGGGAGGGACTCATGAAAATACGTCTCATGGTCGATCGCCATATCTTCAATAATAGCATCAAGCTGTTTGCCGTGCACTACGTCAAGGACACGAACCGGATTCCTTTTGCTATCAAGAACAGTCACGCCTTGCATGAAACGAGCGTCTCCGTGAACGAGTTCCAAAATGCGTGCTTCTTTTTGAGGACTTCGAAAACACTGAATACTAAACATTCCGATTTTCATGTCGAATGTTTCATGAAAGACAAGCTTGAGAATCTTGCGTTCCCCCGTCTCAAGCTCCCGACATCGCTTCACCCAGAACTTAGGGTCCTCAATGCCAAATCGACGCTCTGCCTCGTCTCGTAGAACCAGGTAGTGTTTGTCCCCAAGCACAATAACATCACCATAGGAGATGTTACAAAAGTCTGTGGTATCTTCAAGGAGTCTTCCACAGTGTCGAAGGGGGAAATCCGGAACATATTGGGTTAGGATACATCTTGCGCTCTGGTTCATCGTCCGACCTCCCTCTGTGGTCGCCGTAATCCACAATAACGATCATCACCATGCGAAAAACAAATCTCTCTTGCATTGTATATCGTATGGAATCATATGCAAGACATTCTTCTGAGGGACGTCTCATTGTTCGCCTGAGGATCTTTCAATATACCGGACACCAGAACGATATATTGTTATGTCAATTCATGTTCTGCTTTTTTCTTCATTCGAAGTGAATGGCGTGTCTCTTTTTGAACAACATAATGTCGCATAGCCTGGCCAGCTCGAATATAATTTACAACACCTCCACCGAAAAAAAGCATACTGCCAACAATATACTCCCAAGCGACATAGGTAAAAAGCTGATATTTATATGGTGACTCCGGAATCGTCCACAAATATGGAACAGAAGCCACAAGAAAGAGCACAGAACCAGCGATAAAACTAATTGCCGTAGCATTGAGCAATTGTAAGGTGAGAAGAGAGCCGGCAAGCACGATCTGAAGTACATTGATGCAGGCTCCGACAAGAAACAAACCACTTCCAATAATAAAACACAAAGAACCGGCGAGAATAGACTCGTATGAGGGCATAAACAGCACACTTCCAATGAGGAACAAAACGGTACCAATGCAGTAGGTCACTGCTGCAAGAAGTTCAACCATATATTTGAGGTGGTGTATACGTCGTCGCAAATAGACAACCGACTCGACAAGATCATGCACGGATACAATAAGATAGAGTATAGACCCACCGAAAAACAGCTCCGCTCCAATAACTTCATATGCATCGAACGACGGAAGAAAAAAAATACTCCCAACGACGAACGTCACTCCACCGACCAAATAGAGAATCGCATTAATGGACTCCCAAAGGAACTGACGAGGAGAAAGCGTGTCTGTCAGAGCAAAAACACGGCGTCGATTCGTAAATAAATGGGCCACCCCTCCTCCTTTCCTGAAAGCTGAAGTGTAAATGTTTCTTTGCCAGCACCCTACAAAAAAACCGTCGGACTGCGCAATGCAGCCCGACGACTCGCGTTTGGCATGAAACAACTCTCTATGAATTTTTCAATCGTCGATCAAAGTCATATTCTTTGGAGGTCACAAAGTCTTCCACCCGCCGGATACGTTTATCGAGTCGGTCATACTTATCTTTGATTTTCTCCACCGTACGGGTTTTGGAGTGCACATACCCGTCGTACACTTCTTGTTCCCGTTCATCTTTTGGTGGAATAACCGGCTCAGGCTTCAACACAAAGCCGGCGACGATATATGCAATGATAGCTGGCACAAGATGCGATGCAATGACCACAATCACGGCCAAGATACGAACGGCGAAAACCGGAACATCAAGGTAACGGGCCAAACCTTTGCAGACCCCCATGATCATACCGTTTCTGGCCCGGTAGATACGCCGTCGCCGAAGTTCTTCCAGCGATCTCATCGGTCTCTCCTTGTTTTTTCCAGGTCCAAAAGGAGCGTTTCCAGAGCTTCGACTCGGTCATCAAGCCGTGCCAGTCCTTGGTGAATTTCCTGGATGCGCTGTGTATCTTGGCGTTCTCGCTCCAGAATTTCCGGGTCGCGGCCGGACTTGGCGATCTTAATGCCGATAAGGACAATGAGACCAACCAATATGATCCCAATAACGCTCGCTCCGGCAAAGATAACGGAAAAGAAGCCGTGCATGTCTTTTATTCCTTGTCAGTAGATTCTGACGATCCAGCAGGAGAACCGGCCATATTCTTCTTTAACGAAGCCAATTCCCGTTCAATCTCGTCATCGTGCTCAAGCATGCTGAATTTTTCTTCCAAGGTCAAAGGCTCTCCATTGGCCGGACTCCGGCGATTGGGATATTCCCCGGCTAATTCCGCTTCGGCTTCAAGGCGTTCAATCCGATTTTCAAATTGTTCAAAACGGATCAATGTGTCGGTCGAAGACGCGCGACGCATTTCTTGCTTGGCACGCATCTTCCCACGAGCACGCATATGCCGCTGCACCAATGCGCGTTGGCGATCTTTGGCGGATTGAAGTTTTTCTTCCAGTAAGCCGATGTCGGTTCGGTAGCTTTCCACCATTCCTTGGCATTCGGCAACTTCATTGGACAGAGCTTCAGCATCATCTTCATATCGACGCTTTTCCACTAAAGCTTCGCGTGCCAAATCTTCCCGACCCTTTTCCACGGCCAAGCGTGCCTTTTCCAACCATAAATTGGCTTTTTCCGTCGCTCTATCGAGCCCACGTTGGGTTTTGGCTGTTTGCGCCATGGTCTTGGCACAAGCTGCCTTGAGTTCAACCAGCGTGTCTTCCATTTCTTGAATCATAAGCCGAATCATCTTTTCCGGATCTTCGGCCTTATCCAACATAGCGTTAATATTGGAACTGACGATGTCGCTGAATCGAGAGAAAATACCCATAAGGACCTCCTTGATGGTCTTCATTGCATGAAATTAATACGAAACAAAAAGCACAGTTTATGCCACTTTTATTTTTCCTGTTATTCCAAGCGACTAACCACCCAACCTCCACCTCTCATACGGCAATTAAAACCATTTTTTGGTTTAATACACCGATAATAAAGCTCCCTATGCGGCCCCGTGCAATTTCTCTTGCTGGACGCAGACCGGCTCGTCGAGCTACAAGTGCTCCATGAGTGAATACATTGACAGCATATCCGACAATACAGCGAATCCCGTTGTGACCAAACGAGAATTCTCGTTTGCGTCCAAGGAACACCCTTTTCAGCTTGAATCTGGAGCCAGCCTCCCCTCTGTCACATTGGCCTATGAAACCATGGGAGAGCTCTCACCCCAAAAAGACAACGCGATTCTCATTGCACACGCTTTAACCGGAGATTCCCACGTCGCGGGGGTTTATGCCGAAGACGATCTCAAACCGGGTTGGTGGGATATTATGGTCGGCCCAGGGAAACCCATCGACACCGACACCTTTTTTGTCGTGTGTATCAATGTTCTCGGTGGGTGCATGGGATCAACCGGTCCGACAAGTATCAACCCGGAAACCGGAGCACCGTATGGACTGGACTTTCCCGTCGTTACCATCGGTGACATGGTGCGGGCGCAAAAAGAGCTCATCACCCATTTCGGAATACAAAAGCTCCACTGCGTTATCGGTGGTTCCATGGGAGGCATGCAGGTTCTTGAGTGGGCCGTGCGGTATCCGGAAATGGTCGGTTCAGCCATCCCCTTAGCCACCACCGACCGCCACTCCGCACTCAATATCGCGTTTCACGAAGTGGCTCGACAAGCGATTATGTCTGATCCTAATTGGAAACGCGGGTCATACTATGACGGTCCGAAGCCGGCCCACGGTTTAGCTGTTGCTCGTATGATCGGACATATAACGTATTTATCCGATGACTCCATGCGTCACAAATTCGGACGCGCTCTTCAGGATAAAAGTGTCTTTTCATTTCATTTTGGCGTGGATTTCCAGATAGAAAGCTATCTTCGTTACCAAGGCCAAAAATTCGTCGATCGATTTGATGCCAATTCGTTCTTATATATCACAAAAGCCGCCGACTACTTCGATCTCGGACAAACACATGGAGAAGGCTCACTCGTCAAAGCGTTCTCACGGGTCCATTGTCCATTTCTTGTTATTTCATTCACATCAGACTGGCTTTATCCCACATCCATGGCGCGTGGCATGGTGCAAGCCATGAAAAAGAACGGTCTTGATGTGAGCTTTCTCGAAATCGATGCCAAATGGGGACATGATGCCTTCTTGCTGCCCAATGAAAAACTTTCATGTATTATCAAAGGCTTTCTTACGCGACACAACACCCTCTCCTTCCCGGGAGGATGCTAATGCGATTTGATTTGCAAGTTATTGCCTCCTGGATCAGACCCGGCTCACGAGTACTCGACCTTGGCTGTGGAAAAGGCGATCTCCTCAAATATCTTGAGGATCATAAACAGGTCCGGGCAACAGGTATTGAATATGACGAAAGCAAGGTCACAAAAGCGCTCGCTCGAGGACTGGCCGTTCTCCAAGGAGATATCAATCAAGAATTGCAGGATTATGCCGATCTTGCCTTTGACTACGTTATCCTGAGTCAGACGTTGCAGCAGGTTTATAACCCTGCACCGCTTCTCTCGGAAATGCTTCGTATTGCCAGTCAGGGAATTGTCAGCTTCCCCAATTTTGCACATTGGCGATGTCGCTCACAATTATTTTTCGAAGGGTATGCTCCCCGAACCAAAGAGTTGCCGTATGAATGGCACGACACACCGAACATTCGTGTCATCACCCTCAAAGACTTTCGCCGTTTTTGTCGGCAATTTGGATTCGATATCCTTGAGGAAGCAGCCATCAAGACCGACTACCGAGAAGAAACAGGCCAAATCATTTCTCACCTGAGTGGACTCCGGGCGAAATACGGAGTGTTTCTTCTGGGATGTAAAACACACAGACCTGAACAGAAATCTTCACTCGACAGCCCATCTTCCATATAAAAAACGGCTGGGGAATCTTCTCCCCCAGCCGTTATACCGCTGTTATTTCAACCACCGGAGTATACGCTCCGTGGACGAATGGCACTATTCGTCGTCTTTGGCGTCTTTTCTGTTGCAGACAAGTGGCCAAATTTCATCGATCAGTTCAACAGGTTGAATTTTGATTTTTCGACGCAGATCGGCCGGGATATCTTCAATATCCTTTTTGTTCTGCATAGGAATCAAAACACGATCCATACCGGCAGCCACTGCAGCTAGGATTTTTTCCTTGATACCACCAACGGGCAGCACCCGTCCACGCAATGTAATTTCTCCGGTCATCGCAACATCATTGCAGATAGGCACTCCGGTCAACGCAGAAATCAGTGCCGTCACAAGCGTCACCCCGGCCGACGGACCATCTTTTGGCGTCGCACCGGCAGGCACGTGAATATGGACATCAAGTTTTTCGGAAAATTCCGGATCAATGCCCAGTTTCTTCGCTCGCGCCCGTGCAAATGACATCGCGGCCTGAGCGCTTTCTTTCATCACATCGCCCAGTTTACCGGTCAAAATCAACTTGCCCTTGCCCGGCATCGTCGTGACTTCGATATGCAAAATTTCACCACCAACCGGAGTCCAAGCGAGTCCCAAAGCCACACCGGGAGGCAAATCCCGTTCCCGTTCATCCTTCAGGAATTTCGGAATACCGAGCAACTTATGCAGACTCTTAGTCGTCACCGTAAACGGCGGTTTCTCGTCTTCGGCTTTGCGTCGGGCGAGCTTGCGGCAAACAGAACCAATTTCACGTTCCAAATTCCGCAAGCCGGCTTCACGCGTGTACTCTCGGGCAATGGTGGCAATAACCTTATCAGACATGACGACGTCTTCAGGGACAAGACCATTTTCTTCAAGCTGACGGGGCAAGAGATAGCGCATGGCGATTTTCACTTTCTCCTGCTCTGTATAGCCGGGCAATCGAATGATTTCCATACGGTCGAGCAATGCCGCCGGAATGGTGTCGAGCATATTGGCTGTACAAATAAACATGACTTTCGACAAATCGAACGGCACATTCAAATAATGATCGCTGAACGTGTTGTTCTGTTCCGGGTCGAGGACTTCGAGGAGTGCGCTCGATGGATCTCCGCGAAAATCCGAACCGACCTTGTCGATTTCATCAAGCATGATGACCGGGTTTCGCGTTCCGGCCTGCTTGATGCTTTGAATGATACGACCGGGCATAGACCCAATATATGTCCGTCGGTGCCCACGAATTTCTGCTTCGTCGCGCATCCCCCCGAGAGACATACGCACGAATTTCCGGCCAAGTGCCCGTGCAATAGAGCGCCCGAGTGAGGTTTTCCCAACCCCCGGAGGACCGACAAAACACAGAATAGGCCCTTTCATCTTCGGATTGAGCTTCCGTACGCTCAGATACTCCAGGATCCGTTCCTTGACTTTCTCCAGATCAAAGTGATCTTCGTCCAAAATATCTTTGGCCTTGATAATATCAAGCCGGTCCTTGGACATTTTTTTCCAGGGAAGTTCAACAAGCCAATCAAGGTACGACCGGATAACCGTCGACTCCGAGGAGTCTGGATGCATGGACGAAAGACGTTTGAGCTGTTTGTCAGCTTCTTTCTTTACATCTTTGGGTAAACCGGCTTTGTCGAGGGCTTCACGCAACTGATCAAGCTCATCCGAATCCTCAGCCATCTCACCGAGTTCCTTGCGGATCGCTTTGAGTTGCTCACGGAGGAAGAAGTCCTTCTGGGCTTTGTCCATCCCTTCTTTGGCCATTCCTTGAATTTTGGCCTGCATGGACGCCACTTCCACTTCATTGACAAGCTGGGCATTCACAAGGTTGAGCCGCTCCATGGGATCCTCACATTCGAGAATGGCCTGGGCTTCATCCACACGAATACGCAAATTCGATGCAATCAGGTCAGCCAACCGTCCGGGCTCGTTGACACTATTTAATACCGCCATGATATCGGAAGGCGAAATCCCGCGCAGCGACAAAATTTTCTCGCTCTGTTCACGGGCATGACGCATCATCGCTTCTTGCTCAACGCTGATATCGTCAACATCACGCTCTTCAATCACTTCAATATTGGCCATATGGTAAGGATCAGTCTGCTCGAAGCTGAGAGCGCGGGCTCTCGTCAAGCCTTGGACGAGCACCTTGAGCCGACCGTCAGGCATTTTGAGCATGCGCATAATCATGCCGACCGTCCCCACCTTGTACAGATCGTCCGGATCGGGATCGTCGACTTTTTCGTCTTTCTGCGTCAGGATCAAAATGTAGCGGTTGCCATTCAGAGCAGCATCCACAGCCTGGACAGATTTGTCACGGCCAACGAATAGCGGCAAAATCATATAATTAAAGACAACGATATCTCGCACAGGCAACACGGGAAGCTGATCGGGAATTTCCAGGCGCGGTTTATCGGCCTTATCTTCGGATTCCTCTGCATTCAGCTTTTCGGTGGCCTCTTCATCAATAACGAAGAGATTTTTCGGATCGTTGGAATCCACTGGCATAATCATTTCTCCTTTATCCACAGTCCGCACACGGACCAATGGGCATGTGCTATCGCCGGATCTCGAAGGCGAGAGGGACATCGTCGCTGACATGGTCCTGACAATCAACTCTGTCTACCTGAGCCAGCGGAGGACCATGTTCAAGCGTTTTCAAAAATTGGACAAGACGGCTTGCTTCTGCCTGAGCCACGAGTTCAACTCTTCCGTCAGTCATGTTTCTCACCCAGCCGGCAACGCCATATCGACGTGCTTGCTCGCGAGTAAAATATCGGAAAGAGACACCTTGAACCAAACCGGACACCCGGCATTTCATGCACTTGACCATATCGTGTTCCTAAAGCAGTCCCTTGTTTTTGAAACTGAAAAACTCATTATCGGTCACGATCAAATGATCCAGAATGCGAATGCCAATCTCATGTGCGGCCAGTTTAATACGTCGCGTCAGTTCTTTATCTTGCCGTGAAGGCTGAGGATCGCCCCCAGGATGATTGTGAACAAGAACAATACCGCTTGCCTTACTCACCAGTGCAGTACTCAACACTTCCCGAGGGTACACCGCAGCTTGATCAACGGTGCCGCGACTGAGCTGCTCCCAGCCGATGAGACGGTTCTGATTGTCCACCAGGGCAAGCCAAAATTCTTCCGAATCAGCCGGGCCCAACCTTGCTTTGGCCAATTCTGCAACATCTTTTGGGTTATTCACCACGGCCCGTTCAGCAACAGCCTGTTCATTCACCCTGGCCCAAAACTCTCTCCACAATAACCAGAACTGCTCAAATCCTTCGCCGAAGCCGTCAACATCCTTCAGTTGCGCCGGCCTGGCCATAAATACCCCTCGCACCGTTTGAAATTGCTCCATAAGCGCCTTGGCCAACGGCTTATTATCACGCCGTGGGTTGGCATAACTTAAAAGCAATTCCAAGACTTCGTAGTCCGCAAGTCCTCGTGGATTTTCGCGTAAGCGGTCTTTCAATCGCTGGCGATGACCATAGTAATGAGGACGTTCCTTCTTTTTAAGCATGTTTGATCACTTGGGCAAGCATTTCTGGAAAAATAGGGTTTCTTCCCGGTAAAAGCCCATTACACAACGGGTTCTTCCATATATTTTACTGATACAGCCGGTCAAAGGGGTCTTCTTCCCGCAAAGAGCGAAAAGAGTTGGGCTGAAAGTTGCTCCATCGCTTGTTCTGCATGAATTTGACCCGTTTTGACCCCCATTTCGGCCTCCATGGCCAGATCAAACATACGAACAAGCGCAGGTGACCCTAATCGTTTCGCCATGGTTTGCTTTTGTTCCTTCACAAATTGCGGAAGCCGAATAGTTTCATCATCTCCGGTCGCCAACTGCCACATTTGTCTGGCTTCCATGGCAAGCAGTCCGAGAAATTGAAAAATGAGAGAATCATTCCCTGCCAATTGCTCTTTAAAAATCTTTCGCCAGATGTCCGCTGTCGATTGCGGATCCGCAAAAGACCGCAGAAACGTAAACATATCGATTTCCTGGCTATAGCTGACAATCGCAAGGTCGCTCACCTCGATTGTTGTACGCTCTTCAAGCACAAGTTCGATTTTTTCAAGTTCTCGGGCTGCTGCGGCCATGTCTTCAGGTAAAAGCGTGGCCAACGTATCTAACGCGCCACGACCGAACCCAAGCCCACGAGCCGATGCCCAGTCTCGAATGAGTGACGGTAACGTCTTGCGCGTCACTCCCGGTGACTGCCAAACCCATTTCCGTTTTTCAGCAACCTTGTAATACGGTCTGTCGGCAATGGTTTTGGGGACAGACCAATTACGTTTGTCCGGTGTCGGTTCAAGACAGACAAAAAGCCAAATATGGGAATTGAACCCCCGAAGCACAGGAGCAAGTTTCTTCCAAAAGTCAACTTTGAGGTCCTGCGCGCGCCGCAAAACAATGGCTTTATGCTCGGCCAATAATGACGACACCGTCAACGTTTCCCAAAATACATCGGGAATCGAGTCTTCATCGCCAAAGAAGACGATTTTCTTCCACTGCCCTCCTTGTGTTGCCTGTCCCCCATGGCTCTCAAGCATGGAGGCAATGCGAGTCTGAACCATTTCCGGGTCCGGACATACAAGGAAGGAAAAGCCGGGTCTATCCATCGGTGTTCTTCCGTTCACGTTTCATGCGCTGTGCAACAATCTCTTCGCAGGGTTACAGCACCTGCTCCGCCGCATCCAGCCAAACATTGAGACTGGAAGGAGAAAAGATGACCATACCGGCCTGTTTGACCATGCCGGCTTGCAAGCCCTTTTTCAACTCTGTCAATGCAATTCGTGCGGCCTGATCCAAAGGATAGCCGTATACACCGCAGCTCACGGCTGGAAATGCAACAGATTGAACAGCATTTTCTTGTGCGCGCAGCAAACTTTCCCGATAAGCCGACGTGAGCTTTTCCGGTTCGGACTGATTGCCGCCGTGCCAAACAGGACCAACCGTATGAATGATGTATTTGGCGGGCATGTTGAATCCGGGTGTAATCACCGCCTGTCCTGCGGGAAGCCGGCCAATACGGTCAATGATCTCTCGACACGCACCTGGCAGTTGCGGACCTGCCGCCCGATGGATGGCACCATCCACTCCTCCACCGCCAGCGAGGGCCAAATTTGCCGCGTTCACGACGGCGTCTCCTGTAAACCCCGTAATGTCACCCGTTGCGAGAAACAGGGTCGATCCATCAAAATCCCACGTTTTGTGCGTTGTGATACTCATGGAGTCCCTCCTGTTGTGAAATTGGCCAGTTTGTCGTCAATGCGCGGTCCAAGAACGCACAGGCTGGCATTGTCCACAGTAAAGGCAGCAGCAGCCTGCCTGATGTCCTCCAGGCTGACGTGTTCCAAATGTGCCGCGGTTTCCGCATATGAAATATAGGTGTTGAACAGAATTCGATTTCTGGCAAGACGCATCATGCGTTCTTCGGTAGATTCAGTGGATAAAAACAGCAAACCAAGCAAATGTTCCCGCGCGTGGATCAGCTCGTCTTCCGTCACATCACCGGAAGCAATGCGATCAATCTCGTCACGCACCAGCCCGGCGACTTGTAATGTTTTTCCCGGGTCAACAGCCGCGTAAATTTGAAACACACCGCAATCGCGCAAATTATCGACAAACGAGGTTATCGTATAGGCCAATCCACGTTTTTCTCGCACTTCCTGAAACAGGCGTGACGACATGGTGCCCCCCAAAATAGCGCTTAAGAGCGAATGCGTGAAGCGTCGATTATCAGTGGAACCATAACTCGGAAATGCCATGATAAGATGGTTCTGTTCGACCTTACGTTGCACCGGAAGAAACACGGTATTCATACCAGGGACCGGTTCGGAAGCCGGCGCTGGTGATGCAGTCATGCCGCCAAATACCTGGTCACTCATGGTCACAATGGCTTCGTGGTCAATTTGTCCGGTAGCACAAACGAGAATGCGCGACGGTGTATGCATCATTTGCCGATGCTGCTGCAGTGTTTCACGCGTGAAAGAAGAAACACTTTTGGACGACCCTAAAATAGCATGCCCGGCTTTACGATTATCCCACAACGCTTCCCAAAACAGTTCGTGTACCACATCGTCCGGGGTTTCTTCGACCATACGGATTTCCTGCAAAACAACATCGCGTTCCGAGGCAATATCGTCATCGGTCGGGTCGGGATTTTGAACGATATCGCTTAATACCTCGAAGGCATCGGGGAGGTGTTTATCGACAACACGAGTATAATAACAGGTATTTTCCCGCGTGGTAAAGGCATTCGCTAATCCTCCCATGAGGTCGAGCCGTTTTGCTATATCGAGGGCGGATAATGATGTCGTTCCTTTAAAAGAGAGATGCTCCCAAAAGTGAGCCATCCCCTCCTGGTCTGCCTGTTCATGACGGGAACCGGACATTACCCAAATACCAAGACAGGAAGAGCGGACATGAGGAAGACGTTCTGTCGCCACGGCAACGCCATTGTCGAGCCGTGTGAAGCAGGCGGAAGAGGGATCGGTCATAGTGATTTAAATTGCCTTTACGAAGGAAGAGTTGAACAACACCAAGAAAGAATTATTCCCGAAAAAAAGGAATGCCGAGACGTTGGGGGGCAAAAGCCGACTTATGGACGCGTTCGCGCCATGTCGCAAACGCCAAAATAATAATAGTTAGTAAATACGGTAAAATACGCAATAAAGAGAGAGGAATGATTTCGACGCCGATTGCCTGAAAAAAAAACTGCAATGCGGTCAATCCACCAAACAACAAGGCTCCGGCAAACGCACGGACCGGTTTCCACCCCGAAAAGATGACCATGGCCACGGCAATCCATCCTTGACCGCCGGTCATCGATTCTTTGAAACCTGGTGTATACGCCAAAGACAAATAGGATCCACCAAGCCCGGCCAGAAGACCTCCAAAAACAACAGCTCCAAAGCGCATTCGATCAACACCGACACCGCCAGCATCAGCAGCAGCCGGAGATTCTCCACACGCACGCAGCGCTAACCCCGGACGTGTGCGGTACAAGAAAAACCACACTGCCAGACACAATACGGCCGCGGCGTATACCAACACGTTTTGATTGAAAAAAATCGGTCCTACGACAGGGATTGAAGACAATCCCGGCAGCGCGATGTCTCCAAGACGCAGCCCGAGTTTGCCCGTGTATGGCCGCCCCAGAAAATTGGCCAGTCCGACGCCGAACAGCGTTATGGCGATACCGGATAATATCTGATTAACTTTAAAGATAACGGCAAAAACAGCATGAACACAGGCCAGGCAGGCTCCGGCAAGCATGGCCGCGCCACAAGCCAATATCGAATTTTGTGTTGCCATACCGACAACGAATCCAGCCAACGCTCCGAAAAGCATCATGCCTTCCAATCCAAGATTGACGACACCGGCACGCTCGGCCACAATTTCACCTAAACTGGCGAGAAATACGGCAATACTCGACTTCACAGTCAATGCGGCGATAAAAATGAGATCGTTCATGCGACCTCCCGTTTCGCGGCCGACTCGACAGCAAGACGGTTCACGTAATCACCGGCGAGTAAGCTGAGGAGCACAGCAGCTTCCAACACAAGACTGATTGAAGACGGCAAATGAAGTCGGGTCTGCAGATAATCACCACCAACAATAAGAACACCCAATAAAAGTGCGGCAGGTGGAATAGCCAAAGGATGAAACCGGGCAAGACAGGCTGCAATAATGCCGTCATAGCCGTACCCTGCTGCAACACCTTGTTGGAGTCGGTAGTGGATGCCACAAACTTCGAACATGCCGGCGGCTCCAGCGAGAGCCCCGCTAATAAGCAATACGGAAACGATACGCGTGGCAACGGGCATTCCAGCGTAAGCCGCCGCTTTCGGCGACAACCCGACAACACGAATTTCAAATCCCCATTTCGTTAATTTGAGGACAAGATACAGACTCAGTGCTGCAACAAGGCACACCAGTAACCCGATGTGAATACGAGACCCCAAATACCGATCAAGGCGAAACGCTTCGGCAAACATCGCCGTACCGGGAAAACCAAAGCCTTTTGGATCTCGCCAAGGACCATAAAAAAGATGTTCCATCAGTGCGATAGCCACATAATTCAGCAACAATGTCGTAATGATTTCATTGACGCCGATTTTTGCCCTCAGCAATGCCGGACCAAGAGCCCATGCCATTCCTCCCACGGCACCGGCAACAAATATAACCGGGAGACCCAGTGCATCAGGAAGAACAGGCGCAATAAAGAGTGCCGACGCCGAAGCAAAAACGGCTCCCATGACAAGCTGTCCTTCAGCGCCGATATTCCAGAGGTTCATACGGGCAGGGATAGCCACCGCCAGTCCGGTAAAAACCAGTGGCGACGCCTTGATGAGAGTTTCTGAAAGCCGATTCCATGATCCAAAAGCGCCTTCAATCATGACTTCGAAAGCTTGAACAGGATTGGCTCCTAGAGCGGTAAACAGCACTGCTCCCAGTGCAAGCGGCAAACACACCGCCAAACCGGAAGAAAGAAAGGTACGTCGTAACATCATAGCGTAAAAATATGGGCATGGGTGCATCGCCATATCAAGCGCTCTGCACTGTGGCCGTCTCCGTTACCCCCGCCAAAAGCGGGCTGATTCGTTGTATATCTTGAGGATCGTCGGCATTAAGCACAGCCAAAATACGGCCGCGAAACATGATCGCAATGCGGTCGGCGAGCGTCATGGTTTCGCGCATATCTTGTGAAACAAGTAAGACTCCACTTGTTTTTCTCGCGTCGAGTAATGCCTTCCACACGTCTTCCGATGCTCCTACATCCAATCCTTGCGTAGGCTGATGCACAAGCAATACCTCGGGCTTTGCCAAAATTTCCCGGGCCAAAATGAGTTTTTGCAGATTCCCCCCCGAGAGTCGGCCTGCGAGCGTTTGCCATCCGGCTGCACGCACATCGAAATCGACCATGGCGTGTTTCACATCGCCCATGGCCGCGGAAAGACGCATGAACGGCCCGTCGAATCGACGGCGATAACCCGTTAATACGATATTCTCGAGGAGGTTCATCTCGGCGACGGAACCGACATCATGTCGGTCCTCCGGTACATATCCAAAGCCTGCCTTATCAGCCGCGCTCCATCCGCTCGGGTCATAGTGGCGACCGAGAAATCCGATGGTCCCTGTCGAAAAGCGGTTCAACCCAGCCAACGCCTGAGTCAACTCCGCTTGTCCATTGCCGGCCACTCCCATAATGGCCACAATCTCTCCACGTCGAACGGAAAGATCGATGTCGGCAAATGCAGTTCGCCCACGATGATCAAGGCCCGAAGCACCGGACACGGAAAAGACGACATCTCCCGGTGTTACTGTTGGCTTATCTATCTGGAAAATGACTTCTCGCCCCACCATGAGCCGGGCTAAGTTCCGTTTTCCATGTACGGCTTCCGGAGTGGTGCGGGCAACAAGCTTTCCACGGCGTAAAATGCTGATGCGGTCGGCTAAACGTAAGGCTTCGTCAAGTTTATGAGTAATAAAGACAACGGCCCGATTTTCCTGTTTCAGTCGGGCGACAATGTCACAAAATTGCTCGATTTCGGGTTCGGATAAAATGGATGTTGGTTCATCAAAAATAAGGAAGGCCGCGTCACGGTAGAGTAATTTGAGAATCTCAACCTGTTGGCGCTCCCCCATGGAGAGCTCGAAGATCTTGCGATGAGGAGAAATTTCGAATCCAAGACGAGTGGCCAGTGAGGTCACTTTTGCAAGAGCTTGCCGACGACGCGGGAAAAAACCGGTCTCTCCGCCTGCGAGAATAATATTATCAAGAACAGTCAGGTTCTCCACCAACATAAATTGCTGATAGACCATCCCGATGCCCTGAGCCAATGCATCAGCGGGAGAAGTGAACGCCACATCGTTTCCGTCAATGGCAATGCTCCCGGCATCCGGTCGATACTTGCCGGCCAAAATGGACATCAATGTACTTTTGCCGGCACCGTTTTCTCCAAGAAGTGCCAAGACTTCTCCGCGGGCAACCTCCAAGTCAATACGATCATTGGCCGTGACTGGCCCAAAACGTTTGGTAATACCTTTGAGTTCAAGCATGAAAAACACCCTTTGCCATCATACAACATCGTCGCACACGTCGCGTACAACAGAGCTCACCGTCAACGTGACGACAGCGTACTCCCAGAACCAGACTCGTCCCCTCTGACAAGGTGCGACGCGCCCAGGGGAAATGACATGAAAATGAACACAGGACAAGGCAAAGAGCCTGCCCACCCGAGAAGACTACCCCCGGACGGGAGCGGGAAGCGCAGCCAGACTGACAAGCGGTTCAAAAGGGGGAACCGGGCCTTCAGTGGCAACACAAGCCGTCGCCAAAATAGGAGGAACTTCAATATTTTTGAACCGGGCAGCCTCCTCTACCAATTGCGTCAGGGCATCAATAGTGCCTCCAGTGGAAACAACATCATCAAGCAAGATAATGCCGTCCGTCGCATCGGCTAAAATATTGAGGGAACGTTCATACAGGGCCAGAAATTTCCCACCGCTGGTAATGGAATCGGCACCCACCTGAATGACGGGCCGGCGTGAAGGCTCCATATGGGGTTTTATTTTGTTATGCGCAATCGCGATCACATCGAATTCTAATTCTTCGGCGACAACTTGAGCGAGCTGCAATGCTTTTTCCACAGCCGTCAATATGGCGATATTGCGCCCTGGACCGACGGGGAGGAGCGGTCGCAATGCATTCGCCAACAGACGACCAAGATCGCGATTAAGCCGAATTTGTCCCATGAGATCAAGGGACGCAATACGTATTTCACCGTCATCGGCCGGAATGAGGACATAGGGCAATTCCACCGCATAGCCCAAATCAGGCACGATAAAACGATACTTCTCGCCGCTTTCACGGCTTTGCATGATATCCATGACGCTACTCCCCGGGCCGGTCAGATGACCGGCCCGGTCAATACATTGCGTTATTGAGGAAGTGTTCCCTTCACACCTTGAGCTAACCACTGCATCGTCATTAACTCAGGAACGTTCGGTCGTGATCCTTCAGGAATCATGACTTTACCGGACTGGTCTGCGATGGGGCCTTCAAGACTCATGTCATCGCCTTGCTGTATCATCTCAAGCTTCTTCATGACCTTGTCCTGTACCGCTGCCGGGACGGCTTCGCTGAAGGGGGACAGTTGAATCATGTTTTTATTGAACCCTTCGTAATATTCACGGGGTTTCCATTTTCCGTCAATCACCTGCTGAATTGTATCAACATAATACGGTCCCCAATTCCACATGGTGGAGACCAAAGCGCATTTGGCACCAAAGGCAGTTGCATTCGTTCCGTATCCAATAGCAGGAACATTGTTGTTGCATGCGGCAATACTCGAATCCGGTGTATCGGCCATTTGGCGGATAAGATCATGACCGCGCTTGCTCAGCGTATCGGACAACGTCGTTTCATTAATAGGATCGCGCCATGCCTTGAGCCAGACAACAGTATTGACGTCTTCACCGTGCTCGACTCCGGCTTCTTGCAGGCCGGTCAACAATCCGTGGGTAAAGGCATTGATGCCGCGGATGGGTTCAGGAATGGGGTTTGTGGCAACAGTTCCAACATTTTTATAGCCCATAAGCCCAGCCATGTAACCGGCCAAATATTCTCCCTGAACCATACGAGCAAAGTAATTGCCCATATTCGGCCCAGTTTTGTATCCCGAACAATGCTCAAACGCGACCTTGGGGAAATCCTTGGCAACCAACAACATCGGATCCATGTACTCAAACGTCGTTCCGAAAATCAGCTGATAGCCTTGCGACGCATAGTCACGAATGACACGTTCCGCGTCCGGAGCTTTGATGTTTTCTGTATAGCTGACTTCGATTTTGTCTCCGAGTTTTTCCTGGGCATATTTCATGCCGTCGTAATGCGCTTGGGTCCATCCCATGTCATTGATCGTCGACAGAAAAATAAAAGCGACCTTCAATTTTTCAGCACACGCCGGACCAGCAGCCAAGCCCAGCAGCACCAAAGCCAAAACCGTATAGCGGATCAATCGTGGCATAGTGATCTCCTTCGTATTGCACCATAACGCGTGCGTGTTTGTTCCAGAATCAGTGCCGGATTTTGCAGAAGTTGTAAATCAACTGACAAGCTTCCGTGTTGGAAACAAATGTATTATTATGGTTTATTTCCATAACAGAGCCCTTTCACTATCGCTTCCCCGGCCGGCGACTTATAATTCACTGTTTCCCTCTCAATCTCCGCCGGAGGGAACGTTCTTGCTGCGATGCTTACGAAAAAGGGAACGAAACTGATCGTACCGTAAGCCGAGTAACTCGGCCGCTTGTCGTTGTTTGTGCTCGGCTTGAGCCAGCGCGGCTTCGAGATAATGAACTTCGGTGCGCTCTAAGATTGCCTTGAGGTCACACGGAAGTTCTCTCTCAACGGGAACCAGCCCGGAGACGTGTTCATCTGGTAACATTTCAAAGGGACAAGTAAAGGGATCAAAAACGACCGATTCGATACGTTGCCCCTGACTTCTTGCTACGGCTCGCTCCACCACGTTTTTCAACTCACGCACATTTCCCGGCCAGGTATACTTTTCCAAAGCCTGCCGAGCCGATGAAGAAAAGTCGGGTGGCGTATCCATTCCCAATTCAACGGCCATGCGCCCACCGAAATGATCGGTCAAAAGACTGATATCACCATATCGTAAACGCAACGGGGGGACATGCAACACTTCAAAAGCAAGTCGATCGAGAAGATCACGCTTAAAGCTTCCTTTTCGGGCCAATTCACGTAAATTCGCATTGGTTGCGCCAATTATTCGAACATCCACTTTGATGGACTTCGATCCGCCAACCCGTTCAAACATGCCATATTCAACAACACGCAATATTTTGGTCTGAATCGGCAACGAGATGCTGCCGGTTTCGTCCAAAAACAATGTCCCTTGGTCAGCCGATTCAAAACGCCCCAGTCGTTTGCCTCGAGCCCCGGTAAAGGCGCCCTCCTCGTGACCAAACAGTTCGGATTCAAGGAGCGATTCGGTCAATGCAGCACAGTTGACCGTCACCATCGGGCCATCCCAACGTTTTGAAAGATAGTGCAGTTTGATTGCGGCCAATTCCTTACCGGTACCTCGCTCTCCAACAATAAGAACAGGTCGATCGACACGAGACACACGAGAGAGTTCTTCTTGAAACTTCAAGAACGCATCGGATTGCCCCAAAGGCTCCGTTGGAGGTGCCGGGTATGCCATCACAGATCTCCATCGATGCAATCACCACAGATAAGGGAAGAATGTTCCCATGCTATTTCGTACAATGTTTCACGCCCCCCTTGCAAGGACAATACAAACGTCAAGCACCTCTTTTCTGCAGGAACGGACACAACAAGCAGGGCATGAAAGAACGTCTCTCATGCCCTGCTTAATCACCATTGCAATACACGGTGTTGCAATGGTGCTATGTTCTATCGAATGAAACCATTTCACTCAGACATGGTTCAGTCGATAGTACTCCAATATTTGGGTAATGATGTCGGCAGCTCGCTCCCGGTGTGCCCGGTGACTCCGCCCCGCTCGCTCACTATCCCCTCGTCGCATCGCTTCAACGACTTCACGATGTTCGCGGTTGGAGCGTTCAGGTTTAGGCCGAAGACGCAGTGTTAACAATCGAGCGCGATGCGCCTTATCCGTCAAACTGGCGCCGATAGCCGTCAGCACGGAATTTCCAGATAATGACAAAAGCATCTGGTGAAACCGAGCATCAGCTTCAGCCCAGGTATCAAGATCATCATTATCCAAAGCGTCTTCCATTTCCTTCAACAACGCCTCAAGTGCGGATGAAGCCTCATCTTCCAGGCCCACCTTGGCGGCTTTTTCCACAGCCGTGACTTCCAGGCTCGTGAGAACTTCAGAAATCTCAGACATATCTGCTGCCGAGAGTGGAACAACGCGCACTCCACGACGAGGAACAATCTCGACAAGGCCTTCATCACTGAGCCGAATTAGTGCTTCACGAACCGGTGTTCGGCTCATGCCCAAATCATCGGCCAATTGTGCCTCAAGCACCTGATATCCAGGAGGATACCGGACACTCAAAATGTTTTCTTTGATAATAGCATATGCTTTATCAACAAAAGTAACTCGACCGTTTTTTTTGGTATTGCCATCCCAGGCCATACAAGCACTCGCAAAGAAATATGTGAACACGCCAATACATGACGTGATTATTGACCAGCTCTCCCTCCGCAACCCTTTGCGTTTGATCCACCTATACGCACTGCAAAGGGAATAAAGTCTTCAGGTGGTACAACCGGTCAGCCATAAAGAAACGTCGTTGCTCCCATAGGCCAGAAGGCACTATACTGCAAGACTTCATATTGTAACACGCTACGCCAATTATCGAAACACTTTCCTTTCCAGTATTATTCCGAATTAAGAAAAACTCACCTCAGATCTATCAGGAAATTCTTTTCATTTTTTTTTTGCAATCCACGTCAACCTTTCCTGAGCTCTTTCGTTTGAGAATGTAACCACCTGAAAGACTCCGGAGACATCAGGGAAAAGAACAAGGAGTATTCTCATGAATAATTGTCATCAGCTCCAGCTCGGCGCATCAGGTCTGGCTTTCGACCCTCTGACCGGTGATTCTTTCACCTTGAATGAAACCGGCGTCAGCCTCCTGCAAAGCATTATGACTCACAACGGCTGCGTCGAAAACGCCGCCAGTCTGTTAGCGGAAGAATTCGGTATTTCTCCACAGTCCGCTCATAACGATACGGTCGACTTTGTTTCTCGCTTGCATGCCTTCGGAATTCTGTAAGGAAAAACATTATGAAACGCATCACTGTCGGCGTCACCGGAATCAATGCCACGGACAATCCCGGATCGGGAATCGGCGTTGCCCGTAGCCTGCTCGAAACATCGGAACTCGATATTCAACTTGTTGGTCTGTGCTACGACGCCATGGAAACCGGTGCATACATGGATTGGATTATTCCCAGGTCGTACCTTTTACCATACCCGGGAACGAATGGGCGGGAATATGTCAATCGCTTGCTTTCCATATGCACTTCAGCCGGTATCGACATCCTCATCCCAAATCTTGATGCCGAACTTCCTGTGATTATCCGGTATCGAGATGAAATTGAGCGTGCTGGCGTTCGGCTGTTGTTGCCGGATATGACTCGGTTTCAACTGCGCGGAAAAGATCGACTGACGGAAATTGCTACATCCATTGGTCTTGATTTGCCAACAACCAGGCTGGTGTCTTCCCGACAGGAACTTGTTCAAGCGGTAGAAGACATCGACAGTCCTGTCATGGTCAAAGGAATATTCCATAAAGCCTTGCGTGCGACATCAACAGAGGAAGCCCTCTCAGCCTTTGACGACATTGCATCCACCTGGGGATTTCCCGTTATCGTTCAAAAACTCGTCCCCGGCCAAGAACTCAATGTTATTGGTCTGGGGGACGGCAAGGGCTCGCACCTTGGCTTACTGGCTGTCAAAAAAATCAACACGACCAGCCTCGGAAAAATCTGGACCGGTGTTACCGTCCGACATGATGCCATGCTTAAAGCGGCGGCGGAATTCGTTGCTCGATACCGTTGGCCAGGACCATTCGAACTCGAATGTCTCGTTAACGGCGACAATGTTTCCCTTATTGAAATCAATCCTCGGTTTCCTGCCTGGGTCTATTTCGCGACGGGCTCAGGAGTCAATCTCCCGGCTCGACTTGTTCGATTGCTTATGAACATGGAGCAAACAGAACACGAAGATTATCAGGCTGGTAAAATGCTGATTCGCTACACGACGGACCTCGTTACCGATATGACACCGTGGCAAAACTTTCTGATGTCTGGAGAACTGTCATGACGAAAATGTATGTGAAACCGGCGATTGAAAAACTTTCGGCCGGCTTTATGAACACCTATGGACTGATGGCTGACACCGCAATCGCTGTTCGACGCGATATTGATGGGGTGTCCATTGACGACCTGTGCCAACAATTCGGGTCTCCACTGTTTGTTTACTCCGAAAACCGGTTGCGTCATGCCATACGGAACATGAAAAACACGTTTGCCAACCATTACCCCAACGTGGTTACCGCATGGTCGTACAAAACGAATTATCTTCAGGGTATCTGTGGAGTCTTTCATGAGGAAGGCGCTCTGGCCGAAGTCGTTTCAGCCATGGAATATGACCGAGCCCGTGCATTGGGAATTCCCGGTGAAAACATTATTTTCAATGGCCCGGTCAAACCTCTCGACGCCTTGGAACGTGCCGCCAAGGATGGCGCACTGATTCACATTGATCATATGGATGAAATCGACGACCTTGAATCTGTGGCCCAGGCACACAACTTAACCATCAAAGTGGGAATCCGCATCAATCTTGATGCCGGTATTTATCCGCAATGGTCTCGTTTCGGTTTCAATCTCGAGTCGGATCAAGCGCTGGAAGCCGTTCGCCGCATTCATGTTGGAGGCCGCCTGCAACTGAGCAGCCTGCATTGTCATATCGGAACGTATATCCTCGATCCGGCAGCGTACGGCCGGCAGACCGAAAAAATGGTCCGCTTCGCCAAGCATATCGAATCTACCTTTGGCTTTCTTATTGAAACGATCGATATCGGTGGCGGTTTTCCATCGTCGGCCCGCTTAAAGAACAGTTATTTGCCGCCGGATGTCTCCGTTCCTGCCATGGACGAATATGCTTCTGCCATCAGCACATCGCTGTTGGAAGGATTTCCTGCGGGTCGTTTTCCACGACTCGTTCTCGAAGCCGGTCGCGCCCTTGTTGACGACGCCGGTTTTCTCATTACCACCATTGCCGCATCCAGGCGACTGATGGACGGTTCTCGCGCCTACGTGGTCGACGCAGGACTCCATGTGCTCTTTACGTCATTCTGGTACAAGCACGGTCTTGAAATCGACAGGCCCATCACTGGAATTACGGAAAAAAGCGCGATTTACGGATCATTATGTATGAATATCGATGTTCTTGAAGAATCGGTCATGCTGCCTCCGTTGCCTCGTGGAGCCAGATTTATCATGTCACCGGTTGGCGCGTACAACCAAACGCAATCCATGCAGTTCATCCACTACCGACCGGCCGCAGTGATGATTACCCAAGCTGGAGAGCCTAAACTTATCTGCAGAAAAGAAACACTGGAAGATCATCTGATCCGAGAAGCATTATAACAGACGCACAACCGTGCCTTCGATGTCCGAGGAAGTGAATGAGAGGGAACCGTCGCTAACGGTTTCCCCTCTCTCTTCCCCCCTATTCCTCAAACTATTTCGAGGATGTATTATGACACACGTTTCCAGCACAACATGGGGTCATACGTTTAAGACCTTAAGACGTACAAAGGTGTTTTCCATCGTTCGACGCCTTGGATCAGGTATCGGCTCTATTTTCTTCATCCCTTCAGCGCGATTCGGCTTGCTGGCCATTGGGCTTGCATTTATTGCACCCGTTGTTGCCGCATTTGGGATGCTGGGGCTCATTGCCGGACAAATGGGTTTGAAACTGCTCGGAGCCAACACCAAAACGGCCATGTCCGAAGTTCATATTGCCAATGCATTTCTGATTGGCTGCTATATGGGCATACGATATGTACCTACTTTGGAATCCATTGCGCTTGTTGCCATTGCAGCAATTTTCACTGCCGTGATGACTGTGGTTCTCGCTTACCTTTTGGATACCTGGTTGGGTTTGCCTGCCTTGAGCCTTCCGTTTGCTCTCGTCGGTATCAGCATCGCGCTGGCGTCGCCGAACTGGCCGATGCCACAAGACGTTTTTATTCAATGGTTCAATCCGACAATGCCTCCACTGCTTGCCGGGTATTTCCGGGCATTGGGTTCTATTCTCTTTATGCCCTCGGTGTTGGCTGGACTCGTTCTTTCTCTTTGCCTTCTTGCCTCGTCACGGATTCTATTTGTCCTTTCCTTTATAGGATTTGGCGTTGGAGTCGGAACACGAATTCTTCTTCTCAACGATTTCAGCACAGCGGCAACCCACAGTCTCGCGTTCAACGACATCCTCACAGCGATGGCTATCGGCGGAGCATTGTGTGTTCCCACAGGAAAGCACTATCTTTTGGCTGCTGGTGCCACAGTCTGGTGTGCCTTAATTGGTTGTGCACTGAACTCTTTGGGAGTCGCAGTGGGAGCGCCGGTTTTAACGTTACCGTTTGTCCTCTCCACCTTGCCTGTCTTTTTTGCTGCACGTCTGCTTGGTGCTCCCAGTCGGGCAGCCTTTTATGCACGCAGTCCAGAATTGGCCGTCATTGATCATGCTGTATGGAAAGAACGTGCGCGTATTCCCTTACGACTTCTCTATTTGCCTTTTTCCGGACCATGGACCGTATGGCAGGGCGTTGATGGCCCATGGACACATAAAGGCGTGTGGCGCAATGCGTATGATTTCATCATTACGAACGATGACGGACTGGATTTTGTCCATGACGGCTCACTGCTGACGGACTTTTTCGCCTTTGGTAAACCCGTCGTTGCTCCCTGTCGCGGACGCATCGTGTCCGTCATGAATGATCTCCCCGACAATCCTATCGGCATGGTGGATACGGCCAATTCTTGGGGAAATGCTGTTGTTATTGAGCATCCGGACGGCTATTGGGTTGAATTGTCACATTTCCGTCAGGGATCAATCCGCGTTGAACCTGGTCAATGGATAGAAGCAGGAACACTGCTCGGAGCTTGTGGGAATTCTGGAAACTCGCCACGACCACATATCCATATCCAAGTACAGACTCGTGCAGACCTCGGAGCTCCCACACTTCCCTTCGGATTTTCGCATTATGTCGTGGATGATGTCTATGTTGCGGGCAACCAACCGCAAACCGACGACAAACTCGCACCGCTTCCCATTGATATGCAACGCCACGCTGGATGGGAGCTTGCGCTTGATACATCGATGACGTTCTGTCTCAACAGTGAGACGGCATCAACAGCTGTCACAATGACCGTAGGGATGGCCGATGACGGATCACGATTTCTGGAAACAGAAAATGGACGGCTGTACTATGCCAACACACCAGGAAGCTTGCTCTTTCTTCGACATGAAGGCAACGACCCGTCTCTGGCTCTGATATTTGCTGCCATGCCTCGCTTACCATTCGGCGGAGAGCCGGGGATTACGTGGACGGAACCCGTCCCGGCGACCCTTCCTTGTTTTGGATGGAGACGTTTCTTGGCCCCGCTTTTGGCCTCATTTCATCATAGGTTGGGGGTGAATACGGCTATTGTACGTTTAACCGCTCGCAACACCCTTCAGACCGAATTGCGCTGTCCAATCACGCGGCAAAGAATGCACGCGACGATTCAACTCCATGAACACACCGGGCATATCAGTGCTCTCAAGCTTGGGAGTCACACGTTGAAAGCACATGTGCAACCCCAAGAATCGATAATGTGGCTGGCGGCGTAATTGACATTGCTCGCACAAAAGAAAAGCGTTTTTGACGTCTTCAAATTGCGATGTCTGTTGAACTGGTCTATGGCATAAGATACATCCGTTGTTGAACCAACCATGAAAGGGGATGTTCATGCACGTTAAGATTATCGCCACCCTTGGGCCAGCTTCAATGCACCCCGACACCATGTGGGAGTTGGTGGACGCTGGAGTACGAATTTTTCGTTTTAACTTCTCCCACTCTCACGCGGCGGCATTTGCTCCACACATTGCGACCGTACGGAAGTTGGAGAAAGAATTCGGCTTCCCCATCACAGCGATGGGTGACTTATGTGGTCCTAAAATACGTATCGGTGAGGTGAAAGATTCTCCCCGGCAAGTATTCAAGGACGAAACCCTGTTCCTTGGTGCTCCGGGAGAAGACGCGCCATTTGTCGACCGACCATTCATCAGTCTGGATATTCCAGAACTGCTTGCCGGTCTGAGTGTCGGCATGCCGGTAAATCTGAGTGACGGGCTGTTACAATTCAAAGTCAGCGAAGTTTTAAAGAAAGATCGCCTCTACGCTTTGCATGCGCAAAACGCCGGGATGCTGACTTCGAATAAGGGAATTTGTTTTCCTGGAAAATATCACCCTCTTCCTGCACTGACGGAAAAAGATATTCGCGATGTCCACGAAGGTATTGATGTTGGCATCGACGCCTTCGCGATTTCCTTTGTGCAAAGTCCTGATGACGTTTTGCTTTTACGTAAGGAAATGCAAAAACACGGAAAAGACCTCCCCATTGTCGCTAAACTCGAACGGCGCAATGCGGTGGACCGACTGGACGATATCCTTGAAGTCGCCGATGCCATCATGGTGGCGCGTGGTGATCTGGGGCTGGAATGCCCGTTGGAAGAACTCCCGGTAATTCAGAAAAAAATTATTCGGGCATGCCGGCACGCACAAAAACCGTCCATCGTCGCAACGCAAATGTTGCTTTCCATGGTGGACAACCCTATCCCGACGCGCGCCGAAGCCACGGACGTTGCCAACGCCATTATGGATGGTGCTGATTGTGTTATGCTGTCCGAAGAAACCGCGGTTGGTCGTCACCCTGTTGGTACGGTTAAAGTCATGCACAATATCGCCGACCACGCGATTGGATATTATTTACAACGTATTCCCACACCCTATCCACCGGGGGAAGGTCAAAACGTTCCGAAATATCTTGCTTATGCCGCCTGCCTCCTTGCTCAAAATATGAAAAGTCCGGCCATGGTCTGTCATAGTACGAGCGGGCTCACGGCCCGTTTTATGTCTTCACGACGTCCCAAGGAACCTGTTCACGCACTTACAACAGACGAGGAGGTTTTGCGGGGGCTCAATTTCAGTTGGGGCGTGACCCCTCACCTCATTGAGCATGACAATCGTGGACATATGAAACGAGTGGAAGACTTTGTTGAAGACACCCCTGATTTCGAACGCAATCAGGCGATCATTCTCACGGCGGGTCAACCGACACCAGGTCAGCCGCATCCAGGAACAAACAATATTAAAATCTACTACAAATAGACTTCACATTCGACTGTCGTAGAAATACCAAAGCGCCCTGTTGGACGCTTTGGTATTTCTGTATATTGAAATGGAAAAACTACTCGTGGTGTTCGCCTTCGGCCATTGCATTCATGGCACGGTTGGGATCGGCTTCGACCTCTTTGAGAATACTATCGACCTTCCCTTCCGGGAGCCACCGTACCTTGCCTGTCGCCACATCATAAATTGCGCCAACAACTTTGGATTTGCCTTCGGCATGATATATCCGAGCTGTGGGACTTTGCATGAACAAATCACGAATGCTCTGCCAGACATTCTGTTCGATTGCAGCAGGGATCACGCTCATGCCTTTCATATCGGGATGATCGTGCATAGCTTTTTTGACGGCAGGAACAATGGGGGCAACCAACGGAGGAATGTTTCGCTCAAGCTCATGGCCTTCACCAAGAGCCGCTTGCGTGACAGCTTTCACAGCGCCGCATTGCGTATGCCCCAAAACAACCATGACGGGGGTATGAACATGCGCAATGCCATACTCAATGGAGCCGGCTTCATCGGTTTGAACAACATTCCCGGCGACGCGGATGACAAAAATATCCATCACCCCGGCATCAAACAAAATTTCAACAGGCACCCGAGAATCGGAACACGTCAATACGGTGGCAATGGCATGGTCCCCCTGATCTTCGCTCCCAGCAAGCGCTAACCGTTCAGCGTCTGCATGGGGACGTTGAGATGTTCCGGAAACAAATCGTTCGTTGCCAACCTTCAGAATATCAATGACTTCTTTTGGGCTTGGTTTGGTGGCCGAAGCCGAATCAGGCATACTCGCGTGCAACAGCAGCAGACTGATACCGACAACAGCGATAACTATGATCCCATGCAGAAATTTTGAGGTCACAGCACCAGATTGAGAATGAAATCTCTTCATCGGTTTCTCCTTGTCTTTCATGTCCAAATTATACAGAGATGCAATAGCAATAGCACTCATACCAAGGAACGACAAAGAGAAAAACGATTTTTTACACACAAACAATGGAAGCGGTGATTCCCTCGTCACTCAAATCAATCAACGCGAATGTTCCGCTATATTGTCGCAGTGTTCCAGGATTAATAATAGTGGTCGTCCCTTTGCGTACAATTTCTGGCATATGCGTATGACCATACAAGATAAGGTCATAGTCTTCACCAAACGCTGCCGCGACAGAAAACCCTAAACTACTGCGTTCCCCATAGCCGAATCCATGAGCAACACCGACCTTTTTATCGGACAATGTCAACGTTAGTGTTGCTGGAAGCTCACTCCCAATACCGAAGGCATCCATATTGCCTGCCACAGCATAAAATTGCCGATGATTCTGCAGGTAATTATAGATTCCACTTCCGGTAATATCTCCACAATGAATCAGGGCATCGACCGGTTCGAGGTGATTTGTATAAAACTGATCAAACCATGCATCGGGATCGGCCATATGCGTGTCGGAAATCACAGCGATGCGCATGTGTCTACTCGCTTTTGTCGTGTCCGTTTTTCTTTTCCCACCAAGATCGTTCGCGGGCCAAAAACCACCAGTCCGTATGATCAACAACAGAGATTTGTTGCGCTAACTGCTGAGCGACATCTGTTTTGAGACGCTTCAGTGCGCAATCAATCCATTTCTCTGCATAGCGGTTGCCCAAATCGAGCTCTTCTTTAAGATTAGCAATAAGATCGATTTGATCGGCGTCCTGAGCTAGTTTGGCTTCAAAGGTCTCAGCGTCTTCCAACTCTTTCCAGGAGTCCAGCACAGGCTCTTCCAACCCGGTCCCCGCCAAAGCATCGGCAAGAGCAGCTCCTTCACGACAGGAATTGTACTGCTTCGCAACATAGTTGAAATCACCAGTACGAGCTTCGTGCAAATCATGAAACAGACAAAGTTCCATCGTACGGAGCCGATCGGCTCCGGCCATGTCAGCCAGTATATATCCAATAACCGCAGTCCGAAAACTGTGCTCGGCAACGTTTTCCGCACCCGAACCAAGAAACTGATATCCGGTTCGCGGAGTTTTGCGCAGCATCCCGGCTTCAAAAATAAAATCGGCCAAACGAGTCAGCCGATCACGTGCTTGAAACTGATCGGGAGCAGTGCATTGATGCTCATTTTTCATTCCATTATCCCGAAACATTGACCACGCCAAGAATAGACGCCAGGCGTGGCCAATGCCTGAAGTTCATCGTATATAAAACGACGTCAACTGCGATAATCCGCATTGATGCGGATATAGTCATGCGTCAGATCTGAGGCCAACAGCATATAACGTCCAGAACCTTGCCCGATGACACAATCGATTTTGATTTCCTGACGACGCATATGCGGAGCCAAAAGACTGTCGAGATCGACATCGACGGGGGTTCCGTTTTCAAAAACAGGAATACCGCCAATTTTCACACTGACTTCGGACGGATCAAAATCGGCTCCACAACGGCCAAGGGCAGCCACAATCCGTCCCCAGTTGGGATCGGCTCCAAAGATGGCCGTCTTCACCAGTGGAGAATTGCCAATGGTTCGCGCGGCCTTTTCGGCATCGCGGTTGGAGGTTGCACCTTCCACGCGCACGCGAATGATTTTGGTTCCTCCTTCGGCATCTTCCACAATCATATAGGCCAGCGCCTGGCAAACTTCTTTGACTGCGGCATACAACGCTTCCTGACCAGCAGGATCGGTAAAGCGAATACCTGACGCGCCGTTCGCCAACGCAACCAACGTATCGTTCGTGCTGGTGTCCCCGTCTACCGTAACACAATTGAAACTCTTGTCCGCACATGCCGAGATGGTCTTTTGCCACCAATCTGGATCAACTTCAGCATCGCAAATCACGGTTGCCAACATCGTTGCCATGTTCGGGCTGATCATACCGGCACCTTTGGCCATGCCCAGGATGCGGACAACATGTCCGTCCTCGTCCATGACCTCGGCCCATGCGAGTTTCGGAAAAGAATCCGTCGTCATAATAGCTTTGGCCACATCGACCGGGCCCATGTCACCTACACGGATTCCCAGTCTCGAGAGCCCTTCTCGCCAAACATTCATGTCAAATTGCGGACCGATGACGCCGGTCGACATGGGAAAAACCTCTTCAGCCGCAAGTCCGAAAACATCCGCCGCAATACGCATGGACTCTCGACAATTGGCAATCCCGAGGTCGCCAGTACAGGCATTGGCATATCCAGCATTGACCATGACGGCACGAAGCGGCTTTCCGCTATCAATCAATTCGCGGCCGACCAATACAGGAGCGGCCTGAAAACGGTTGGTCGTAAACACGGCGGCGGCGACTGCGTCAGTGTCACTGACAATCACGCCGAGATCATGCCGGTTCTTGTATTTAAAGCCGGCGGCCACACTGGCGAACCGGTATCCTTGGGGAACGGCCATAACCGAATCGTCTTTGTTTCCCATGATGCTGCCTCTATCCGTTCGCATTCAAAAAGGTTGTCCCAAAAGACGGGGAATTATTTACATTGCCAAACCCAACTTCATATCGTCAATACGAGCTGTTCAAACGGCAACGTTCACATCGACGGACAAGTTACGCTCCGCAGCATTTCTTGAATTTTTTCCCGCTACCACATGGACACGGATCATTGCGGCCGACTTTCGGTGCTTCGCGCTTCACTGGCTTTTTCTTGGCATCATCTGCAGCATCGGCGGAATAATTAAGGTTTTCCGTCGTGTCTTTATGCGTAAATTCTTCTTCTTTGACCTCGTTTTTGATCCGCACACGAGACAGCGCTTTGACCGACGACTCTTTGATGGTTTCCAATAGCCCTTGGAACAACGCGAACCCTTCACGCTTGTATTCCTGTTTTGGGTCTTTCTGACCATATCCCCGCAGACCGATACCATCACGCAAATGGTCCATATTAAGCAGATGTTCCTTCCAATGCCGGTCGAGACTTTCCATGAAGAAGAAACGAATGATTTCGTTTACGTGGCCATCTGCACTCGCCTCCAATTCGCTGAATCGGTTCTGAACAAATTGTCGCAAGTCTTCGAGTGGTGGCACTCCATCCGTTTCCACATTGATACGAATGGCAAAAGCATCCTCGATCTGTACAGCAAAAACATCCATCACTTCTGGTGACGGCGGATTCTTGGGATCAGATACGGGAGCATAAATATCATCAAGTAAATCCTCGATAAAGACATCAAGAGTCTCTTTCAGGTCTTCGGCTTCCATGAATTCCCGACGCTGCGTATAGATGACTTCGCGCTGTTGATTCATGGTATCATCGAAATCGAGAAGTTGTTTGCGTATCTCGAAGTTGTGGCCTTCCACGCGCTTTTGAGCATTTTCAATGGCTTTGGAGACCATCTTGTTTTCAATCGGTTCCCCGTCTTCCATGCCCAATCGATCCATAATGCCGGCAATGCGGTCGGAACCGAAAAGTCGCATGAGATCGTCATCAAGCGCGAGGTAGAACCGTGAGCTGCCCGGATCGCCTTGACGACCCGAACGACCGCGCAACTGGTTGTCGATACGGCGAGATTCATGGCGCTCCGTACCAAGAATATGCAGACCTCCCACCTCTCGAACCCCTTCGCCCAAGACAATGTCGGTACCACGACCAGCCATGTTAGTCGCAATGGTGACCTTTTTGGTCTGACCGGCTTCGGCAACAATCTGCGCTTCACGTTCATGCTGCTTGGCGTTCAAGATTTCATGGGGAACGCCATTCTTCTTGAGCAGGCCGGCGAGTTTCTCCGATTTTTCAATGGAGACGGTCCCGACAAGAACAGGCTGACCGATCTTGTACAGTTCTTTCACATCAGCAGCGATAGCGTTGAACTTTGCGTCTTGGTTCTTGTAGATAACGTCGGGAAAATCCTTACGGATCATGGGCTTGTTTGTCGGAATGGAAATGACTTCAAGATCATAAATCTGTTTGAATTCAACAGCTTCGGTATCGGCTGTCCCGGTCATGCCACCAAGCTTGTCGTACATACGAAAGTAGTTCTGGAACGTAATGGAAGCCAATGTCTGGTTTTCAGCTTCGACTTTCACATGCTCTTTGGCTTCCAATGCTTGGTGTAACCCGTCACTATAACGCCGCCCCGGCATAAGGCGACCGGTGAATTCATCGACGATAACAACCTGCCCTTCTTTGACGATATAATCGACGTCACACTGAAAAAGACGATGGGCTTTCAATGCTTGCAAAACATGGTGCTGCAAGCTGATATTGGCCGGGTCGTACAGGTTTTCGATCTGCAAAATTTCTTCACACCGAGCAACCCCCTCCTCGGTCAGGATGACGGTCTTTGCTTTTTCATCCACGGAGAAATGCTCTTCATTCTTGAGCATGGGGATGATGGTGTCGATGCGGCCATAGAGCGTCGTCGAATCTTCGGACGGACCGGAAATGATGAGAGGTGTTCGGGCTTCGTCAATAAGAATGGAGTCAACTTCGTCGACGATGGCAAAGTGCAGATCGCGCTGAACCAATTGTTCCTTATAGAACTTCATATTGTCGCGCAGATAGTCAAAGCCGAACTCATTGTTGGTCCCATAGGTGATATCACTACCATACGCAATTTGCCGTTCGGCATCCGTCAAGCCGTGAACAATAGTATCAACACGCAACCCAAGGAAATTATAGAGTTGTCCCATCCATTCGGCGTCACGCTTGGCCAGGTAATCGTTGACTGTAACAAGGTGCGCCCCCTTCCCCGTCAAAGCGTTCAGCACAACGGGCAGCGTTGCCACAAGGGTTTTCCCTTCACCGGTCTTCATTTCCGCAATCTTGCCTTGGTGCAACACAATGCCCCCGACAAGCTGGACATCATAATGGCGCATGCCGAGAACACGTTTGGACGCTTCCCGGACCAGCGCAAATGTCTCAGGTAAAATCGCATCCAGGGTCTGGCCATTGGCCACAGTTTGACGCAATTCGGCAATACGTTCGGCAATGCCGTTATCAGACAAAGACTGGACCTGTTCTTCCATCGCATTGATGGCATCGACCATCGGGCGCAAGCTCTTCAAATAACGATCGTTGCGGGATCCGATGACTTTATTGACAATGGTCTTCAGCATGATTTCTCCTTGAAAAACGCCGCTACATTCTATTCCTCTTGCATTTCCAGGCAAACAAACCATGGAGAATGGGTCGAAAAATTTGCAAGCGGCAAACGGGGCCGGAAACGGTCCGGCCACAAAAAAACATTTCGGATATTATCCGATGATCTCCAGCCAGTGGCCGGCGACACTTCCTTTGGGGGCTGTGGATTTAAGTTGGACCACGCATCCGCTACACCCGGTCAATAATTGTTCTCCCGGACCCGGATCATGAAATTGCCAGCAGGCTTCAGCCACTTGATTGGACAAGGACGAGGCACTCAACTTAAACATTCCGCCAAATCCACAGCACAGGGATTTCTTGTCTTTATGGACAAGTCGCTCACCAAGAACGGCTCGCAACAATGCAAGATCGTCATTTCCGCCGGTCCCATGGCAAGGCTTGTGGTAAAGCACACGGTGTGGCGCGTTGTCCAGCACTTCGAAACGAATTCCTTGAAGCTCTTGTGCAAGGGATGTCATCTTTGAAAGCCACAGTTCCCGTTCACCATCCTGCCAGCCTAAATCGAATCCCGTATATCCCCGCAATCCACTCCCACAGGTGGCACAAAACGTTGTGAGACGGGGACGGCCAGCTCGACGCCAAGCTTCAAGATTCTGGAGCTGCATGCCGTGCTGTGCATCTTTAAGGCCAGCATGACCAAGCGTATTAGCGCAACAGGTGAAGTCAGAAATGGGTAATGCCGTTACCCCGATATGTGCAAGTAGACGCCGGGCTGTATCCAGCCAATCCGTATGTGCATGCGATGCGACACACCCCGGAAACAGAGCCACAGGCTCTTTTGACCGGAGTGACATATCACCGACCAGGCGCAGCCATGGTTCAATCCGATTTTGCTTGTTCAATGCCTTGAGGTCAGACATGACATTGGTCAACCGACCAAGCATGCCTTGTGTGGCCAGCGAAGGGAGATTCGGAGCAAGGCGACTGATGGAACTCATGACCGGCCAGAGGTAGCGCGCTTTTTCTACCCACGTTTTCCAAATAAAATGCTCAAAACCGGGGTGACGACTTCGGACTTCACTCAAAAGATCGGGCACGCATAAGCCACGAGGACAAGCCTTCGCGCATTTCCCGCAAGAAAGACATAAACCCGCCAATTCCACGGCCGGCTTTTCCCGCAAGAGATTCTCTTCGTCCAAAAGCTTCTGCAAAAGAAACTTGGCTTTCGGGGAAAACTCTTCTCGGTCTGTCGCGTTAAACAGCGGACAGACCTCAAGGCACTTCCCACAGAGGATACAGTCCTTGCGGATAGCTTTCTCTGCGACATTGTGCTGCAAGGTCGATCCGTTTTGAGATTTCATTCAAATTCCTTTGCCGGGATTCAAAATACCTTTCGGGTCGAACGCCGCTTTGATGCGACGCATAAGTTTTCGCTCCGTCGCCCCAAGCTGCAACGAAAGATATGGCAACTTGGTCAACCCGACTCCGTGTTCTCCGGAGAGAACCCCCTGGAGTTCAATCACAGCAGTAAGGACCAATTCTTTGGCTTCAAGCGCTCGTTTACGTTCATCAGGATTCGTCGCGTGATGCATGATGTTAACGTGCAAGTTCCCGTCACCCAAATGACCGAAAACAAGAATCGGGAGTCGCTTTTCCCGTGCAATGGCTTTGATGCGTCCCACGGCTTTCGGCACTTTTCCCCGTGGCACAGTGACATCATCCGATATCTTATCCGGTGCAATATTGTATGATGCCTGGTTAATAAGCCGGCGTACTTCCCACAATTTTTCTTCTTCAGCGGGTGTGTCGGCCCGTTCCACAAAAACGGCGCTGGATCGACGCAAAATATCAGCAAGACGGAGAGCAATGGCAGGCAAAATATCGGTAAAACCATCAACTTTGAGCAACAACAAGGCGCGGACCTCGTCAGACCACGGCATGGGACCGACTCTCTTGAGCGCATCCAGCACATCTTCGGCCATAAACTCCATCGCCGTTGGAAGTACTCCGGCCGCAAATAATGCCTGTGCGGCAATAAGCGCTTCTTCCAACCCGAGGAAGCCTGCCAAAACCGACGCCGTCGCTTCTGGCAAAGGAAGCAGTTTGACCGTAATTTCTGTAAAAAAACCGAGTGTACCCTCGGAACCAACAAACAACTTGGTTAAATCATAGCCAACAACATTTTTATGGGTACGGCTTCCCGTCACGATGACCTCTCCCCCGGGAATAACCGCTCGCAGTCCAAGGATATGGTCACGCGTTGCACCATATTTTACGGCAGACATGCCCCCCGCTCCCGTGGCAACATTCCCTCCAATGGAACAGAAGTTTTTGCTTGCCGGGTCTGGAGCATAAAACCGTTTATGTTTGGCTAACGCGGCCTGCAAATCGGCCGTCACAACGCCGGGTTGGCAACGTGCAATGAAATCATCGTCTGAAATTTCGAGAATCGCATTCAAATGGGCTGTGGAGATGACAATCCCTTTGGGGTCGGGAATACACAGACCGACAACATTTGTTGCCCTGCCCCGCGGATAGAGAGGAATGGCTTCTTCGTGGGCAAACTGAAACAGTTCCCGCAACTGGGATTCATCCCGAGGTCTGACAACTGCAGCAGGCAATGAAAACAATCGGCTGGCATCGGACCCAAAAACGGCTGTTTCTTCATGAGAAAACAGTGCATCGTTTTTATCGAATAGCGACTCCAGCCGTTTTTTCTGATTGTCGCGAAGCCCGGGGCAAACGTCGCTCATGCTCTCGCCAGCTCCCGTGCTGCATCGCGTTTAAGATCGCGGTCTTTGCGGTCTTCCTTGCGGTCGTAGACTTTTTTGCCTCGTGCAAGAGCGATTTCCAATTTGACTTTCCCTGCTGAAAAATACAGCCGGACCGGGACAACGGTCAGCCCGCGCTGTTCCACCTTGCTCTTCAAGAGTCGGATTTGCGCAGCATGCAACAGAAGCTTTCGTTCCCGTTCCGGATCGTGGCCATCGTATCGGCCGGCATGTTCATAGGGAGCAATATGAACGCCAACTAAATAGGCCTCGTTCCCTTTAAATTTGACATATCCGTCTTTGAAGCTGACACGTCCGAGACGGAGCGACTTGACTTCAGGTCCAACAAGTACCAAGCCAGCTTCATATTTATCGAGGAACTCATACAGGTGCCGCGCCTTTTTATTGACGCCAATCACCTTTTCCCCACGACTTTTCATAACATACTCTCACTTTGGCAAACAAAAAGACTGAACGAAGCGTTACCACACCTAGTGGTTCACTGTGCTCACGGCGTCATATCTTGCCCGCGTTGAAGTCGAAAAACTCAGAATGCATCCAGACGATACAATCATTGCAATAACGCCGCGTATCCCATATCCGCCTGTTGCAGTACCTCTTTGTATATAATCCAGAATAGTGTCGTATAATCATCTTGGGCAGACAAGGCAAATCGGAGTCTTGGCATTGATCAGGACAAAGGGACTTCTTCTGTATCCAATAAGGAGGAGAAAAAGGTCAATTCTTCGGGAAAACGTTGAAAAATCCGATTCTGAACAAGATGGTTGGAAGTGCTGACCGCAGTGCTCTGAAGAACCTGCCTGAGGAGGCTTTTACACTCTTCCATGGTCGTTTGTCTGATAATGCGCTTAATGCCTGGAATAGCCTGTGGATTGAGACTAATGGTGTCGATCTGCATGCCGAGCAGTATCGGGATGCAATACGGATCAGACGCCATTTCTCCACACAAACTGACTTCGATGCCTGCCTGGTGGGCAGCATCCACGGCATGTTTGATACTGCGGACAATGGACGGGTGCAACGGTTGATATAAGTGCGACACATACCGGTTTGTGCGATCGATACCCAATGTGTATTGAATAAGATCGTTCGTCCCGATACTGAAAAAATCGACTTCCCGAGCCAGAACCTCGGCAATCATAATCGCCGAGGGCAATTCAATCATAATACCGATAGGAAGATCAGCATTGTGAGCAATGCCATCCTTTCGCAACGAAGCCACACATTGACGCAGTTGATGCATCGCTTGTCGTACTTCGCTCAATGACGAAATCATGGGAAACATGATGGCGATATTGCCGGTCGTCGCTGCTCGCAAAATGGCACGCATTTGTGTCCGGAACAAATCGGTATGGCGCAGGCAAAAACGGATGGCACGCAATCCCATAGCCGGATTTTGCTCTTCCAACGTGCCAAAATGCGCCATGAATTTGTCGGCACCCAGATCAAGCGTTCGGAGGACAACTCGCTTGGGAGACATAATCGCAGCAAGGTCTTTGTACTCTTCGTACAACTCGTCTTCCGTCGGCAAGGTCTTGCGGTTGAGATACGAATACTCGGTCCGATAGAGGCCGATGCCTTCGCCTCCATTATCGATAGCGGAGGTGACTTCTTCGAAGCGCTCGATATTGGCCAAAACCTTAACCCGATACCCATCGATGGTTTCCCCGGGCAAATGGCAGGTACGAAAAATCTGAGCCTGGTAATCCTCAAATTTATATTTGAGGTCAGAATAACGAGCGAGTTCCTCTTCGCTCGGCTCAACAAGGATAATTCCTTTGAGCGCATCGACAATAACGAGCTGGCCATCGCTGACGTAGTCTTCGAGTTCGGTTACGCCAACCACCGCCGGAATCGCCAATGAACGGGCCAAAATACCGGTATGCGACGTTTTGCCACCTTGAACCGTGACAAATGACATGATCTTCGACGTTTCCATCTCTACCGTATCGGCTGGCGTCAAATCGTACGCCATAAGAACGACACGAGATTCAATAGCACGCATTTCCTCGGTATCGCCGGCAAGCTTGGCCATCACCCGCTCGGCCACAAGGCGAACATCTTGAACACGCTCGCGAAAATACGGATCATCCAAAGCATTAAACGCTTCTTCAATCTCCGCTACGGCCTTTTCCAAAGCCCATTCGGCATTTATTCCGAGTTCCTTGACATGACCTATAGCTTTGCCTGCCAACTTGGGGTCACGCAAAATCATGAGATGCGAATCAATGATCATAACATGATCACGTAATTCAGCAGGCATTCGCTCTCGAATAGCGCTTAACTCGGAATCTGCGTCGCGAAAAGCGTTCTCAAGACGTGCTTCTTCATGAGGCAACGCCGCTTGGGACAACGTTTGACGAGGGAGAATCCGGTAGTGCGACCGGTTGAGAAAAAAAGCCTTTCCGATGGAAATCCCCACAGAAATGGCAATACCACGAAGAATATGTTTGGCCACGCCGGGTGCCCTTGTTATGTTTAACGAAACCGGTTTTTGAACATTTCGGAAAGATGGTCCAAAGCCTCACTGGCATCGTCGCCTTCTGCACGCAACTCCAGATTGGATCCTTGGCCAGCGGCCAACGTCAGAATATCAAGAATGCTTTTTGCGTCGACTTCGGTATCAGCTTGGCACAAAGTTATCATCGATTTAAACTTCTGTGCCTCCTGTGCGAGCCTGGCCGCAGGACGGGCATGCAGCCCTTGATCATTAATGACGCAAACTTGAACAGAACATACTCCAGCTCCATTCTCGGCCACAACGCCGACCTGACCGGTTTCCGAGGCTAACTCTTCACTGTGCATAGAATCATTCATAATATTGCACGGGCACACTTTCCGCCCGGATGTTTTTCACGGATCCCAAAAACAACAGGACAGGCTAGATTTTTTTTCATTTTGACACGCATTGGCGTGTGACGAGTGCCGAAAAACACTTCTCTTTCCCGGCATGTTGATGCTGACAGTGCATACAATTCCACATCATCCTGATTTGTCAAGCACTTCACCGAATCAGTCTCCAAAAAGACATACACTAACATCATTTCCCGCCACAAGAAATGCAATCACCAGGGCAGCGACGAAAAGTTCACGGGGAATTGGAAAACGTTTCATTGCCACAGCCGAGCCTACAATCAGCAGAATGCTTATTGCCCAATTTCCAGCACAAGAAAACGGCCGGGCGAGCAAATACCATAAAGCAGCCAAAAGCACGGCGTTAAAAATTTTCAATCGACGGCTCCAGTCGATGAAATTCCACCGTTTGAGCCGATTCAAGACTTTATACCCTTCTCGGTATCCAAGCCAAAATGTTACCGCTTTGAAAACTTGTGCCGCAACGAGAAGAAAAATCGTTAACGCAATGAACCAGCCCAGATTTCCATGTATTGCCAATATTGTCGCGCCAATGGACCATACCCCAATAAGCGCGCTTCCGAAAAAAGCATCCCCCACACCGGACAGTGTATATACCAGCGTGTCTTTAATGGCTTGCAACGTGGTTTCAGGAATGACCCCTCGGGCAATCCTGATTTCCATAAATAAAAACACCCCCACTAAAAGCGGTGTCCAAAAGGGATGCGTATTATAAAACGACGTATAGCGCCGCCAAGCGCGATGCCGCTTTGCCGGATCGGAATAAATGCTATTGAGGCCCGGTTCCATGATGTATGCGAGGCCAATATTCTGCAACCCTTTGGAGTTGTAGGCTGCTCCGACAAAATAGCAACGAAAGAACGTTTGACATAATACCGAAAAATTCGGTTCCCCTGACATGGCGGCATACTCCATCGTCTTGCGCATAAAGACTTCGAACCCAGATCTTGGCGCAAGCCCCTCCGAAAGACTTATTGGATAATGACGGTCAGTTTATAATCCGACCCGCCGCGCATGGCTCCGACATCAATCTTGTAGTTTCCCGAAACAGCCAGACGACCACGCCAATTGGCCGCATCGCTTGTGATAAGGCCGCCCTTTGGACCATACAAATTAAAGACTGCATTTTGCTCAACAGAGGAGACAATCACTTCCATCATTTGACCGGCATTGGCTTCAAGCTCATAGCAAGCATGCTCGCCACGAGCGATGCCATTTTCAAGAGACGCCGAATACGCTCCTCGCTTGAACTTGATCGTAGAACACTTGGCTTGGGCATGCAGTACCGATCCCAACATCATCATGCCAGCAATGCCAAGCACCATGACGGTCCGAGAAAACCACGCCATACCCCGATGAGAATTCCACTGCAGTTTCGACACCGTCTCTTTCTCCTCGTTGTAAATTCATTGCAGAGACCGTTCACACAGTCCAACCATCACGAATCATACATAGAGCGGCCAGCCTTTTCAAAGAAAAAAGTAGGCCTATTTATGATTTGCACTATCCGTTTTTCCCAACACTCCGAAAAACGGCGTTTTGATGCCGATCAGTTCACCATAGCGTTCTTGTGCTTTGGGTTCTCTGTAATAGATGGTGACGTCCTCTCCTGATGCGAGACGCGAGACCACATCGACCACTTGTATATAGAATTCCGGATTCTCTTTGGCTGATAACATGAACTCCCCTTTCTCCGTAGCCAAGAAAGCGGCTTGTCCCATGGTGGAGACACGGAGAAAATGCGTTTTAACAAAACGAATTGGGGAAGGCTTTGGCGGGGGCGATGCGTTCTTTTGCGACGTTGCTCCTTCCGATGCGACCGAAACGACAAAGGTCTGTTCGGCAAGGGGAAGTTTGCCATTAAAAATACGCCAAACGTATTGTCCGGGAACAAGCTCATAGGATTTTTCAAAGACAAAATACTCCGCTTCTGATCGTCCTACGGCCGATTGAAGCTGATAGACTTGCCCCGTTGTTGCTTCACCCGTTGCCGGGTTTGTTATTGGCGGGTGTTTGAGGGCCACCGTCAATATGATCGGAGCGCCGTCGGGATGTCCCGATGTCGTGTATCGAAAGCCAAATCCTGTCCCTAAACTGGCCTGGACCTTGGACGCATGCCCGACAAACCGAATATCACCAAGTCCCTTTTGGGAAGTGGTCGCGGCGATAGTGCCGGATTCCGTGACCAACACTCCATCGACCAATGCACTCTGAGCATAGGCATCGTGTCCGGAGGCTAACACAATCAACATTACGCACAGAAGCCAACACGCATTCATGAGCATGCTGAACCGTTCTTTTTCACATCGAGTCATGAATCTGCTCCACGACGGCCGCACTTCGAGGAGCAAGCTCCTCATCTACTGCTCGCAAATCGGCCCACGTATCAACATCCTGGTACGTTTGCATTACGACCGGCGACATACCTGCGCGAGAAAATCGTTTCATCGTTTCCTCAAAAACCTGCCCTGTACCCCATGTCATATTGGAAAACACCTCAGGCAGTAGTGCATGGCGTTGGAACCCGATAAGATAGTATCCCCCATCAAGCGCCGGACCGATCACCGATGGAGCTTTCTCCAAACACGTTAATGCTGACTGTATATCGTGTGTTTGCAATTGTGGAATATCACTCCCGATTAATACAGCTCGTTGGTCTCCCTGAGCAAATCCCCATTCAAACGCTTTATACATGCGTTCGCCGAGATCGTTTCCAACTTGAGAAATCGTCTTGCATCGCGTTTTCCCATGTAGATGCAACCATTCTTCAACGCGCAGGGGACGATCATCGGCATGAATTGTCGTTGTCACTCCGGAGCCAAGGCGCTCAAGCATATCGAGCATATCCAAAACAAAGGCCTCATACGCATGCAGCGCAAGATCATGTCCCACCGTCGCGGCGAGACGTGTTTTGACCCGACCCCGCTGGGGCAACCGCATAAAAAAATGTACACGGCATGGATTCTTGGCAACGGCATCATGCGTCATAGCGATAGAGCCGAGATAATTTCTGCGGTGAAACACCAAGAAAGTATAATCCCACCAACAACCAGTTGCGAAACGTACATGCCCAAATTCCTTCGCGTTCCCAACGTCTTGCCGATGTCATGACCTTTTTTCCAAGAATCTCCATCTTTATGCCCGACCGTTTAACGCGCCGCATAATGTCAACATCCTCCATAATGGGAATATCAGCAAATCCTCCAAGCGCGTCAAATACATCGTGTCGAAAAAATTGTGCCTGATCACCATATGGCAGACGTGTGAGGCGAGAACGCCATGTTCCCACCCGTTCGACAAGACGAAGAGCCCAACGACTCGAACGAATACCGAGATCAAAGGCTCCACAACCCGCTCCACGACGAATAGCATCCTCCATGGCCTCGAATGCTCCTGACGGCAAATGGGTATCGGCATGCAAAAATACAAGAATGTCACCGCGCGCGCGAGCCGCGCCGGCATTCATTTGCCTGCCACGACCACGCCCCGAAGGGACCGTTGTCACGTTCTGCCGATGCAAGGCTGCAAGGGTTCCGCGATCGGCAGCCCCGTCAACAATGACGATCTCAACAGGCTTCCCGTATCCAACAACTCGGATATGGTCCACGAAGTTGTTGACGTGTTCCTCTTCTCCCAGCACGGGAACAACAACGGAAAACGTTACGGCCATATCTCCCCCACATTCTCGCATCGGTCCGGTCTTGCTCTTCACTGCCACTGTCCTGTATTATTGCTCCGCCTTTGCTGCCTGAAACGCTTGAAAAAAGGAAGACGCCTGTGCGCAGACATGAAAAAGAAGTGACCGATTCCAACGCCCTTGAATACATTCTCAAACATGCGCAGATTTGCCATCTCGCCATAAACGACGAAGACATTCCGTACATTGTCCCCGTCAACTTTGGATATGAGGACAACGCGCTTTATATCCATAGCGCCACGGAAGGCAAAAAAATTGATTTGCTCAACGCGAACCCGCATGTCTCTTTTTGCATCGTATCTCAAGCTGAAATCCAGCCAGCTCCCAAAGCGTGCGGATATACGACGATCTTCTCCAGTGTGACCGGACAAGGAAAGGTAACGTTTCTTTCATCAATGGATGAAAAAAAATATGGCCTCTCTGTCATCATGAAGCACCATAACGGCCCACATGATGATTTTCCCGATGACGTTATGCAACGGACCGCCGTTATTCGGATATCGATTACATCCATGATAGGAAAAGCATCAAAAGAAGCATTGCCCGCATAATAAGGAAGACGAGGACCAACACAAGAGATTACGAAGAGGAGAATACCATGCGTATCTGTTTTCTTGGAGATTCCATCACCAATGGCATCGGAGACCCTGAGTTCCTCGGGTGGCCTGGCCGATTGTGTAAACGGGAAGCTCCATCACTCGCCGACCTGACAGCATATAACCTCGGGGTACGTGCCGATACCACAGCGTTGCTCCTGGAACGTGCTCTTCCCGAAATTACCCATCGCCTGCCAGACGGTGTCGATGGACGAGTTGTTGTCTCGTGTGGCGTTGCCGATGCATTTCTTATGGGTGACCTTCCCCGCATCCCGAGTTTCGATTCGCTTGCCAACCTCAGGCAAATCCTTGACCAGTTAACACCCCGTTACCCTCTTCTCGTCGTCGGCCCAACACCCGTGGCTGATCCCAGACGGAATGCTCAAGTCGCCGAAATCAACTCTGTCTATGCGAATGGCCTCGCGGAGACCGATATTCCCTTCTGCAATGTGTATGAGAGGCTCGGCCAATCCGCAGCATGGCAACATGACTTACAAATTGGCGACGGAGTTCACCCTAAAGCAGATGGATATACGGCAATGGCCGATATTATTGCAGATTGGAAGGGTTGGCGGTCCTGGTTTTAGAGAAGAAGGACAACTTTATGACGATACAAGTCGAACAAATCCAGCCTTTTGTCGTGGGATAACACGACGCGAAGACATGAGTCGGAGGAAAGACAGGCGGTGCGATAGCGTCTCTCGTGAAAAGGATATCTTTTCTCTTTCCTCTGGACTCTCGGACAAAAAAACTGTGAAACAATGCCACTCACAGAAGCTGTAGGCCCTTCATCGCTTGGTGAAGTTGAAGGCTGACCCAGGCGTCAGTTGCCGCATAGTCTATCTGCTGTCTCGTGAGATTGACTTTGCTCCAATTGGAGCACTGGGCTTTTTTGGAAATGCGTATTCTCAACAAATTGGCCGCAAGCGTCCGCAGACCGCTCGTTTTGAGTCCCCAATGTCTCGCAACTTCTCCTAAATCGACAAAAGCTTGCGCGTCAAGTGGGTGGATGCGTCCAAGACCGGTAATATCGTCTCGCACGGCAACCCCCGTTTTCACAACATCGGGGCGCTCTAACAGTGCCCAAATTCGATTTGGATAACGTAGCGCTTTAAGCCGAAAGAGATAGACTACATTGACACCGGCAAGTTGTAAGATAGCAGGAGGATACGAACGGCCTTTCTTGAACGAAGGCCGTGTCTCCGTATCGAATCCAAGAACAGCCTGGGGCTCCAGTACGTCGGCGGCGCGATCGGCATGTTCTTGAGATAGAACATATTCAACACGCCCTTCATAACGACGTAAAGGCAACGTGTTGATTTCGTCTTTGGTGACTTGACGCTGCAACTCTTCAAGTTGTTCTGCGTCAATGAGATTTTGAAAATGCATGCCTAGCTTCGAATCATAAAACAAGAGGTTTGCGAGACACCATGTCTCACACACAGAAAGTGCCTGCGTAGCCCGACGTTACTGTTCGCACGTTAGAAAGGAACGTCGTCCATTCCACTGGCTTCTGAAGGGAAAGCCGGTCCCATGTCATCCTGGTCCTCGTAAAGAGGAGCCTTGGCAGTTTGTCCAGCAGGAGCGCGGTTTGCCTGTCCCGGTGCTTGTTGACGTTGCGGAGGGGCACCATACTCTTGCCGCCCTTGCTGTGGGGCTCGACCGGCATACCCACCTTCAGCTTGGCTGCGTGACTCCAAGAACGTGACGGTTGATCCCGGTCCGGAAACAACAATCTCGGTGATATATCGCTTTTGCCCCTGTTGGTCATCCCAACTCCGGGTACGAATTTGCCCTTCAATATAAACAAGGCGGCCCTTACTCAAATAGTTGGAACAAATCTCGGCCACCCGACCAAAAACTTTAATTCGGTGCCATTCAGTTTGTTCGACTTTTTGGCCATCGCGATTCGTGTAGGATTCGTCGGTCGCCAAAGAGAATTCGGTCACTGGGCTGCCCGAAGGTAAATACTGAAGCTTCGGATCCTGGCCGAGTCGACCAATCAACATGACTTTATTCAGGCTTCCGGCCATATCCTCTCCTCTTCAATGAGTTCTTCTGCATATCGAATCAATATAGCGCGCTGAAGCAATATCTGCAAACACATCTCGACGACGTGCGCTTTCAGATTTTTGGCGCTACCCGCTCCATGTCGGTGAGTATATCTTCCAGTTCATACGTTAATGTGTCGGCTTGGGAAGCACGACGTTCGGCAAGTGCATTGTCTAACTGCTCTTTTACGGCGAGTGCCTTTTCGACAAATGGACTCAGCGTGGTTTTTACGGTTTTATCAAGATCACCGTAATGGACGATGTCCCAAAGGGCATCAACCAGCTCAAGGACCCCTTCCGGCTCGTGGGGTGGCGTGGGCCTATTCGGTGTCACCAGGCCGAAAAGACGCGGCCAGGCGCGCTGTACCTCACTCGGATCATACGTCGTTGCAGACACGCGAATCTGTAAAAACTTCCCCACGGCACCCTCCTTCAGGCTAGTCCCGCTCTTCCCATTCCGATTGTACCCGATTGACCACGTCCTGGATGAGGCCGACCTGATCTTCAGGGCATACCCCAATGAGCGGACTCCCTGCATCAACGTTTTGATTGTGCTCGAAATACACCGTGTAAATTTTTCCTTCAGGCCCGGTATAATGCAGGAGCTTTTCCCGCTTCATACGAGATACGATAAACAGCTCCATCCCGTCGATGACGGTCACCGTACGGCTCCCCGAGGCTTTGATCTTTTTATCCACATCGGGCGTAAAATAATAGGTAGCACGTTCAGGCGCCTCAAACAAATATAACACTTGCTTGAGAATGGTTTCGATGACCTCGTCACTGGAAAGAAAGTGACGAATCGTCAACAAGGGTGTCCCCGCTTCAACAAAGCGAGAGTTTAAATCCATATTGATGGATTGAATCTCGCCTTTCAGTTGAGCATGAATAAACTTCTTATTACGCTCCCGCTCCAGTGAAGCCAAAAGCGTGCCTGGCTTTTCACGCCAAGTTCCCGACGGACCAACCACTTTTTGATTCGAGGTCAGCTCGGCAAATTCCACCACGCCGGTATGCGGCGCCAAAACCTCTATCTCTTCGAAAGGCGAGGCCTTGATTTCATCCAGTAGCTCTTTGACGTCGATCATAGTCATATACTCATTACAGCCTCGTATCACCCCAGCGACGCGGCCGAAGCCTAGTCTCGCCGGGCGTACCGGCGATTAGCGATAATACAGGTTGCGTCCACCGATGGTCAAAAAGGCCTGTGACAGATTCTTTTTGATGTCGCGTCGATCCCATATTCCCTGAATGTGGCCACGGGCCAACGCTTGATGGGCTCGGTGGTAATCAGGAGGCATGTCAACACCCGTCGTTTCCTTGATGACCCCGGGACCGGCAAAACCGATATTCGCCGAGCGCACCGAAAACTGATACGGTGAGCAGCCAAGAAAGCTCGCCACAGGACCAGCGTACGAGTTCGTATCATACAGCACAACGTAAAGGCCACCAGCTTCAATATATCGACGGACAGCAAGTGTACATCGTGGCATCTGGATAACACCGTTGGTGCCTTCCTGGATACGGATACCAGCCGTCCCATGGACGTAGGCCAAAAACGGATAGTGTTTTTTTCTGGCTCGTGATGCTGCCCGGATAAACTTTTCCCCTTCTGCCGCGCCGACAGTTCCTCCACGGAACGGCGCAAGGAACAACGCGACAACAAGCTTGACCCCATCAATACGTGCTTCAAAAGTAATGCACGAGGAAAGTCGACCGGTCTTTTTCTTGGCAATATCCAACTTATTATTGAACCCGGCATATTCCAAAGGATTTCCGGCTTCAACTTCGGCGTTAAACTCTATCACCGAACCTTCGTCAAAAATATTATTGACAAACCACTGGTATTCCATGGGAAAATGATGTCCACAATACGAACATACCCCGGCAAAATCACCATACAGGTCTGGTGCCCACAAATCGAGGCATCCATGAGTTTTCGCATTGGGGCAGGTGACAGCACGATCCTCTTTGGACAACGGGCTAATATAACTCCACCCCCAGTCCTCAAGGCATACCCCCTCTTCCGGGCAGGAAAGCTGTGTCAATTTCTCGCGCTTTTCCTGATCAAGCCCATTTTTAGGAGCAATTTTGTTCCCTATCTTACGGAAAGGTGAAAGCAGCTTGTTCTGAACAACGTGTATCTCGGCTTGCATTTCTTCAACCGTGCGCGAGACTTTCTTTTCGTGTTTCCCTAAGAAGTCATAACGCAGAAAAGAATACGCCGACCATAACGCATTTTGTGCACCGGCATATGCTTTTGCCGCCGAAGTACTCGAGTCGATATAGGCATGTTTCGCCATACGACGAAACTTCTGATAGCGTTTCCAAATCAAACGATCGACCGATCCCGGTTCCAGTCCCCAGCGCACATGCATGCTGTCTGAATCCACACCATGCAACTTCTTCCGGCGCTGAATCGCCATGGATCGAAAGAGCTTAAAGCCTTTGACCCCCAGAAAGACTTCATCGGTGGCCAACACGACTTCCTGACGCAATTTTTTGAAAAAATCATAGTGATGCGGTCTGGCACCTAAAGGAGGTTCTTCAATAACGCGATCAATGTACCCCATCGAGAGGTTGTCTTCAGCAGTAATTTTCAACCGCTTGACACACTCCTCCACCAATCCAGCTGGAGCCCGCTGGCCCTGGCGAATGCCGGATTCGATTGCGGCTGCACCTTCAGGAGAAATGACCGAATAATATCCATGGGAAAGCATCAACCGAACATCAGCTAATGCGATGGCTTCAGCACCACCGGAACCACCTTCGGAAAACACGCTGATAACTGGCACTTTGAGGTGTGCCATTTCATATAAATTGCGTGCAATCTGCTGGGCTGCACCCGGGTAATCTTCGACAGGAAACGCCCCAGGGGTAAAAACATATGTATGAATGGGAATATTTTCGGTTTCCGCGACCTTCATATATTGCAACGCTTTCGCGTTACCCCACGGTTTCACCGAACCACCATTCCGAAAATCCTGACCATGGCCTTTTTCCTGACCAATAACCATGACAGGCTGGTTGAACACCTTGGAACCTCGACGCCGTGTGATATAGGCGCGAGCGATAATCATGGCCGGATCGATGCTGTATTCGTCCTGACCGCCGATTTCAGTATAGTTGTCGTAGACGTTTTCAAGAATATCTTTGAGGCTGATGCGATGTGGATGTCGTACGACCCGGACCTTGTCCATGGGGGTGAGTTGATCGTTGAGCTTCTTTTCGAGAAAATCGAAAAGATCCTCAAGTTGCGCGAGCAGCTTGATCGCCTCATGCAGAGGAACAGTACTTTCACGTTGGAGAAACTCTTCAAGCTTCGTCTCCAACAGTTTGATATTTTCGTTACTATGCGAATCGAAAATATCGTGAATATATTGAAGCCTATCCCGGAGTTCTGTAATACGTTTGTCGATGTCCATACTCATATCTATGTCAACGTAGACCGGAGCCTCGTTGTATTTTTGAGAATTGATGAAGCGGCGTGTCGTTAGAACCGCAGAAGATCGGCCGTTCTGTCACGCAAGAAGGCGACATTGGATCGGAGCGGTTGGCCTGCTTGATCCTCGCCGGTCAGTTTGAAATCGTCGAGAAAGGAAACCCCACGTTGTTTTGCATCAGCGAGATTCGATCCCCAGATGATGGCCAAAGCCAAGTTCGGGTCGTAATCCGTCGGGATTTCGTAGGGTTCGTCACGAGGAATCTGGCTGTGGACAGATAACCAATCATGCTCGGGCGGTGAAAAGGTATCAATCCGTCCAACCCATGGAGTGAATTTATTATCGGGATCTTCCGCAATTATACGGTATTCAATCCCCACTCCCTCAAAGGATATGTCGGCTTGCGTATATCCCAAAGGATCCCCCAGGCCGGTTCGAATTTGCTCGGCGATAAGGTCCACTCCGCCAGTACCACGAATGCGGGCAATCGCTGCGGAAACACCATTTTCAACCTGAATGCGGGTATTGACTTCCATGAGGAACGGATGCCCAGCTGGCGACACAATCCATTCCCATGTCCCGACCGAATCGTATCGCACTTCTTTGGCCATAGCCAAGGAGTGGCGAATAATATCGTTCAGAACCTGTGCCGCATTGAATCCATAGTCGAGCTCATCAGGCGAAAAACCAGGCGCAACTTCAATGCGCTTTTGCCGTCCAGTACTCTGCACCGTGCAGTTTCGCGTACCGAAATGGACAATGGCTTCACCAGTCCGGTCGCCAATGATCTGAACTTCCAAATGGTTGAAATCGTAAATGCGTTGCTCGATGAGAACGCCTTCATCATGGAATTGGCGTTTAGAATAGTTTCGGATTCGACGATAGACGGTTTTAAAGGAGTCGAGATCATCGACTTCTTCGATTCCCATTCCCCCGCCTCCAGCTGAGGCTTTGACCAGAACAAGCGGCTTCTCTACTCCTTGCTCTGCCTGAAAAGAAAACAGGTTTTCGGCAATTTCCTCGGCTTCCAATTCGTCATACACCGGTCGGTCAGAACCTGGCACAGTCGGTACGCCAAGGCTACGCGCCAATCGTTTTGTGTTAATTTTGTCGCCAAGAGATCGGATAATGCGCCAGGACGGACCAAGAAAAATCATTTTATTAGTCCGCTCGCTCACGCGCCGAGCAAAACGATAATCCTCGGCAAAAAAACCATAGCCTGGATGCACGGCGGTTGCGCCAGCATGATCGGCGACGGAGAGAATTTCGTTGGCGTCATGATAAGACGAAACCTTAAATGCGGCCTCTTCTCCTCCCAATTCGCGGGCAAGAGTCAGGTGGCCGGAATGTTTATCGGCTTCGGTGTACACACAGACAAAATCCAGAGCCAATTTTTTACAGGCCTGGATAATACGCATGGCGATTTCCCCTCGGTTCGCCACCAGAACTTTATGTGATGATGCTGTCACGGATTACTTGACCCATTCTCGTTTTTTTCAGCGTTTTTCTTCAATTCAATCAAGCGCTTTTGGACTTCGAGTACGAGCTTGTCCAGCCGGACCTCCTGACGTCGTTCAAGTTCACTGAACTTGATGCCAGCAGTACCATCGGGCAAAACCCGTAAAATCGAGCACGGCAACCCCTTAAGATAGAGCCGCTTGGATATGAAAAGATCGATCGTAGTTTGTTGGCCTTCTTTGACATGTGAAGCGGCGTCTATAATGCCCAAACCCGAAACACTCAAGTCTTTTACAGTGAACTCTTCGTCGTAATCCCCCAATTTGGCAGTCAAGCCAGGGACTTTTGTTCGAAAGGCGCCGCGTCGCAGTTCGTGTGACGAGAGTTTGAAGTCGAAATCCATATGGCGCTACCCCCCGATGCGTTTTTCCAGGACGAACTCGACGCGCCTGTTCTTCTGCCTGTTTTGCTCCGACGTGTTTGGGTAGAGGGGTTCTAAATCAGCTAACCCCGTAGCTGTCAATCTATTGGGTGACATTCCTTGCGACACAAAGTATCGAAGCACATTGACGGCACGCATCGCAGACAATTCCCAATTATCTTTATAATGAGACCCCATTTCAAGCGGGGTATCGTCTGTAAACCCTCGAATATTGATGGTTTCGTCAGGCACTTTGATGAAGTAGTCTTTCAAACTCTTGAGGACACGTTGCCCTGCTGGCGTTAATTCTGCATCTCCTCGTTTAAAAAGCACCTCGGACGGCACCTTGATCGTAATTTTCCCAGAATCAAGTTTCGCCGCCACAATACCTTCAATACCCTTTCGCGAAACATAGGATTCAAAATCCTGATATGTTCGGCGTTGTTCCCGTAGAATCTGCTGTTTGAGCCGAGCCTGTTCAACAAGCAGCGTGGCTTCGGTTGGTGATGTCGGCCCCGTCATCAGTTGCTTGCCCGAGGCTCCAAGCGCCTTCTTGACCGACTGAAACGAGTCGAGAAACTTTTCCACATCCGGAGAGGACATGGAATACAGCAGAACGAAGAATGTCATCAAAAGAAGCGAGATGTCAGCGAACGTTGTCAGCCACTGCTCTCCACATTCATTTTCCTTTTCGTCGTCTATTTCGAATTCATCATTTTCGATCATAGGTTCTGTCCTTTGGCGCCATGAACGAAGACAGTTTCTCGTAAACAAGCCGCGGGTTATTGTTTTCAAGAATGCACTTGGCTCCCTCGAAAATAATGTCCAGGTGCAAGACTTCCTGCTGCGTTCGGGCTCGGAGTTTACCGGCAATTGGTAAAAACAAGAGGTTTGCCATGATCGACCCATAAAAAGTGGTGATGATGGCAACAGCCATGGCTGGGCCGACGGTTTTGGGATCTTCCAATCGCGTCAGCATTTGGACGAGACCGATGAGTGTACCGATCATCCCAAAAGCGGGAGCAAAAGAACCAAATGATTTGAAAACATTTTCACCAATAAGATGGCGACGTTTCATTGATGCGATTTCAATATGTAATGTATCTCGAATCAAGGTAGGATCGGCATTATCTGCAATAAGCTGACAGGCTTTTTTCAAGACGGTGTTTTCAGTCTGAATATTTTCAAGAGCAAGGAGACCTTCACGGCGACTTATTTCCGCTACCCGGACCATGATATTGACGACTTCGCTGTCCTTGACTTTCCGTGAGGCAAAAATTTTAAATCCAGCATAAAATGCCTGGACCACCTCCTCGAAAGGAAATGCGACACAAACAGCCGCCAAAGTCCCACCGGCGACGATCATAAGGCTTGGTAAGTTAACGAATTCACGGAGGGTTCCCCCCATGAAGATCGCGCCCAATACAAGTCCAACGCCGGTTGTCAATCCAAGTAACGTAGAAATATCCATGGAGCGGCCTCTGGTTTTTTTTCCGGGGTACGCGTAGTAAACGAAGCGCCTTTACAGTAGTAATCTTGTGTATGTCGTATCAAAACAGAACGACAGTATTGTTACCCTCGAGCACCCGGAGAATTATGCAAATTCAAGATATTGTCCAGAACGCAGCGGCATATTTGCACAAAAACCTCCCTCAACAACCGCCCAAAACTATCGGCATCATAGCTGGAACCGGGCTTGGAGGAGTGGTCGATCTCCTAGAAGACCCTATTATCACTCCCTATACCGCCATTCCGAATTTCCCGGTTTCCACAGTGGAAAGCCATGCTGGCCAACTTGTTGTAGGATCAGTCGCCGATACACAGGTCTACCTTTTCCAAGGTCGATTTCATCTGTATGAAGGATACAGTCCTGCACAAGTTGTTATGAGCGTACGTACGCTCGGGGTTCTCGGTGTCAAAAAACTCATTTTGACGAATGCAGCCGGCGCAATCAACCCCCTCTTTCACGAGGGGGAAATCATGGCGATTACCGACCATATAAACTTTACGGGAACCTCGCCTCTTATCGGTCCCAATGTCGACAATTGGGGTCCACGCTTTCCCGATGCAAGCGAAATTTATTCGCGAGTGCTTCTCGACCTCTGCGCGAAGCAGGCTCTGCAACTCGGCATCCCGTTATACCAGGGCGTATACGCTGGTGTCGTCGGCCCCAACCTCGAAACACCTGCTGAAACACGTATGTTCAAAATGCTTGGTGCCGATGCAATCGGTATGTCCACCGTCATGGAAGCATTGGCGGCCATGCATATGGGTATGGATATTCTCGGGTTGTCGTGTTTGGCAAACCAAAATTTACCCGACTGCATGGCAAAAGTGAGTCTCGAACAGGTTGTTGCCACAGCCGGAGCAGCCTGCGATAAGCTTGTCCGACTTCTCAGCCACATTCTTCCTCAAATCGCATAGTACCTGTGGGCCGGCATTTTCAAGTAAAAGTACGCCTCGTTAACGCGAAACGCCGGCCCCCCTTCCGGGGATGCATCATACTACCGCTTCTCACTCGCTGTATCACGTTCAGCCAAAGCAATTAAGCCACGCCGACCGAGTTCCCGTAAAAACGCCGCCAGACTCGTTTCGGCCTCTCTGTTTTGAAGATTGTAGCGTTTCGCAAAAGTATCGACAAGGTCAAGAAATCGATTGTGCCCATCGATCAGTTCCCACGCTGCCGTTCCCATCTCATCAAGTTCAATCGTTTTTTGCGTGGGTTTTCCATCCCATGCACCAAATCGCTTGGCGAGCGATGCAAACCATGGTTTCACGGTTACAGGATACGACAAGCGTATCACTCCGGATGCAAGACGCTCTTCACTCACCTGCCGATTCTTGACCGGACACATATCAAGCGAAACATTTCGAGAAGGCGAACTCGTGGTCCCCTTGGGATTTATTTTTTTAAAAAGTCGCATATGCAGACACAAATGGATTGAGATCATCACGTGTCACGACATGACGCGATGAAAGCAAGATCCCTAGAAGCTTATTGGCAGTTGCCACATGCCAAAATTGCGCGACCCGATATGGCCGTCGACTTGTTTTTGCCATAAGATCGTACAGAGCTCCACCCAATCCTTGGGGCCTGATCGTATCGACCCAAATGCAATTTTCTTCATCTTCGGACATCACTTGTAATCGGCCGGAAAACGCAGCGACAACCCCTTCTTGCACGAGTTGTTCAAATGAAAATCGTCGCAAGAGTACATCGGCTGGAGCAAATCGATACAATCGTAATGTGTCGTGTCCGCGGACAAATTCAATATCAAATCGCCCCGGGGCAAATGACGATGAGGATAATGCCCAGGCAGGAGCGAGTCGAATGCGGATATCGTAGACCATCCAATCCACACGCTTTTCAGTACATAGATCGGTCAATGAAGAAAAAACTTGAGCGAATTGTTTATAAAAATCTGCAAGAAGACGTGATTGTACAATAACAATACGGCCACAGCGTCGACAACACAGCACGGCTCCCAATTCCTGAACATTCAGTTTGTCTGTCCGGCCAAAATAGACGACATCAAATCCTTGTGGTGAATCGACTGCAAAAGGCCATACCTGTGCAGAACGCGTTTCAAAACGTGCAGAAGAAGGGAGGCGTCGACGAATTTCACGTACAGCCTGGTCCAGCGTTTTTCTCGGACGACTTACAGACCACTTTGCTTCAAGTAGCGGTCCAACAGCATTCTCAAGCCCTATCTCTCCCTTGCCAATCCGCCCAGGAACCCAATCTTCAGGGACTTGCATACGCAATCCATCCCAAGCGATAAGACGCCGATCATGCATCGAAAGAGTAGTGCGAGAAGATGACGACAAGAGAATGATCTGGTTGCAGTGAATTTGAAGTGACATTACGCCGTGCGCAAATCGCAGGCGTCGCTTTCTGGTCCAAGATCGCGGGGTAAAATAAAATAGAAATTATTTCCCTGAGGTGTGGGTTCATATCCACACACTCCACCATGGAGACGAACAACTTCTCGAATAAAATACAATCCATGGCCTGTTCCGTACTCTCCCTTGGCATTGACCCCACGAAACCCTTCGTCAAAAAGATTGGACGATTCCTCCTTACTCAAAGGTGGACCAGAAGAAAACACGTTGAGCTTCACTCCATCACGTCCCGGCCCAAAATAATTCTTCATCACATCCCAGCCATACGACAAAAACTTTCGAAGCCGCCCGCGGTCATCCACTTCACGGGCATATTTCACCGCATTGGAAAACAGATTCGAATAGACTTGGCTTATAAGGCCAATATCGGCAACGACCTCAATCTCTTCATCAGGAACACCACCAAGCGATGTATCGATTTCAACTTGGCGCTCAGCCAAACGAGGCCGGAATCGTTCAAGTTGTGGGTCAATGATTTGGCTTTTGAAATTACACGCACGCTTTTCAAGAACGTATCGCCCTTTTTCAAAATGACTTCGTCGCAATAACGTTTCCAGAAAAAGACTCGTATTTTTATAATGATTGTAAATTTGCTTATATTGGTCGCGTAACCCCTTATAGATATACCCCATTTCGTCCGTCAGTTCCTGGCGTCGCTCTCTATCCAAAGCACCTTGTGCTTCACACCGTTCTAAAACACCGTCAAGTTTTTGCGCGAACTCGTCGATGAGATTAATTCTGGCATCCAATCGACGATAAAACAATTTGAAGTACATATTGGGAACAATAACATTGTGCCCGATATCTTTTACGAGGGTACGAATGAATTGAATATGTTCTCGATTTTTTTGACCAATAATACGATTATGCAACTGGTATCCGATACGATTCGCATATCGCTCCCAAAAAAGTCGATCATGCTCGCATAATGTCTTGGTGGGATATATTTCCAAAACACCAATGATATCCCCTTGGCAATCGAATGGCAGAAGAGAGATCAACTCGTGATTCCCTTTGATGGGGATGATATAACGTCCGTCAACGTGTTTCGGTTGAACAGGTAAAGGCAGTTCACAGAGATCTGGGGTTGCAACGGGGCTCTCTTGCAGGGTTGATCGAACAACAACATCCCCTTCCGACTGTAAAATATATAATGTAGCGTCAAGACTAAAGAGGATTTTAGGGATCATTACGCAAATAGCGTAGAGATCTTCAACATCGTTGAATTCTTGGGCGAGATCGAAAAAAATATTGAGCGCTGAACTTTGTTCAGGATTAAAATTATACTCTGTATAGTCGTCTATTTTCTCATGGATACGCTTTTGAACACTCATAAGCCGCAGTTTACCAAACGGTGATAATGGATTGGGAACATCATTCGGACGTATTGTGTCCAGGGTGAATTCGTCTGTCAAATTTTTTTCGACCATCCCAGGACCCCTGATAAAAAAGGAAAATTAATGTTTTCCCTTGTTATATGATATATTCCCGGTGAAATAGCAAGCACTTACCTCAGGTAGATTTCCCGCCTCCCTTGAGATGAATGTGAACGTCTGTTCCAGCATATCCTTTGAGCTGGGCAAGCATACCGCGAATACTGCCGGCCACAATCGATGCGACAAAAGGATTGAGTCCGAGTTCGGCACCTCCGACTGAAATTGAAAGCTCCGACGAAGTCGCTTTGCAGTCTGAACGAGAACACTGACCGGATACAATGCGGGCCGCCATCTCACGGCACGTTTCAAAGCCACATGCAGAACAATCAAGCCCAGGAAGGAGAAAGCCTTGCGCTAAAACAATATCAGCTAAATCCGCCACGGTTTCAACGTGCGGAATGCCTGGGACAGCAATCGAGCCAAACGTTGCCAGAGTAATACCACCAGGGACAGCTCCAAGATCAGCTGCTTCAGATGGATCGCGCAGGACAACAATTTGCGGCAAAAATCCTAACGCTTTGCCCCCCTCAACGACAAGAGCTTCGCCGCGTAGCAAGGGGAGCAAGTCGAGTAACGAACGCTTTTCAGGAAAAGCAACGCCACATTGGGTCGGTGCCAATGCGGCGACAGACGTCGCAACTTCCAGCAATCTGGCGGTATCAGTATCGGCCTTATCCAGCGTGAGTTGATGCGTCGATTTGGCAGCTGCGGTCTGCACATTGCGCCGCATGAGTTCGGCAACGAGATCGACAGTCAGAGTAGTTTTACCCGATTTTTTAAAACCTACAATCTTCACGGCAATCATTCATCATTCTCCACATGTATAGGCCAAAAAAAACCGGACGAAGTCGCCCGGTTTTTCATGAAAAAAAGGCGAGTCAGATTATTCTTCAGACTGCACCTGCTGCAGCAGTTCAATGGCCTGCGTCAGCTTCTCAGTCTGAGACTGGGAATCAAGCTGTGTACGCAGAAAAGCAGCCTGCTGAGCAATCTGAACTAACATGTTGTTATAAATAATCTTTTTCGTTTTTTCAGGCAAAGTTTCAAGCTCAGCCAGACGCGAATCAAATGTACCCACAGTCTGGGAAAGTCCAGTCATGTCACCCTTTACAGCGTCAACGGCGCTGGCAACATTCTTGGATTCTTCCATAGCGCTAGCAATCTGCGTGTCCATCTCATGCATATGCTCTTGAAGTCCGGCCATTTTTTTCGTGCCAGCAAAATAAAGCACAACAGCGATAACGACGGCCAGCATGGCGATAATCATGCCGACACGCCCCATGTCATGGGCAGTTTTCGTCATAATTTCAGCACGCAGTTCTTGTTCCTTTTCCTGCATGCGAGATTTTGCTTCATCCAAAACTATGACCTTTTCGTTGCCATTCTTTTCCAATGTCTCCTCCTTGAAGTGAACGTGAATCAACACTCTCGTGGCGTTGTTTCGTATCTGCAAAACTGTGATTAAATACGCCGCGAAACTCGAAATGTCTACTTTGTTTGCATTCTCACATCCAAAAAAGTGTCATCGGATATGGAGCATACTCGCCTGTGTTTCACGAGCTGTGACGTGGCCAATAACAGCAGCCAAGTCCCCTTCCTGCAACAACATGGCCTGAACCGATTCAACAAATTTCTCCGGCACAGCAAGCACCAGTCCGCCAGATGTTTGAGCATCGAAAAAAAGATCGACAAAGACAGGGTCAACATCTGGATGAATATCGACGGAGCATGAAAAAAAACGTTTGTTGGCAAAACTTCCAGCCGGCACAAGACCAATTGATGCGAGGTCGTATGCTCCGGGTAAAAGCGGTACGGATGTTGAGTCAAGCACAACATCAACAGTCGATGCTTGTGCCATCTCCAAAAGATGCCCTCCTAGTCCAAAGCCAGTTATATCCGTCGCTCCTTTAAGTCCGAATTCACGCACAGCTTGCCCAGCAGTTGCGTTGAGTCGTGAGGCCCATCGAAACAAATCGCGCGAAAAAGAAGTGGCGCCTTCCCAATCGGCTTTGATTGCAGTGGCCAAAACACCGGTTCCAATGGGTTTGGTTAAAATGAGACGATCGCCAGGGCGCAATCCTCGGTTACTTGCATAACGATCAGGGTCAACAACTCCAGAAACAGATAAGCCAAATTTAATCTCGGCATCTTCTACGCTATGCCCTCCAACAGGAGCAGCGCCGGCTTCAAGAACTTTATCGACTCCGCCTCGCAAAATAGAGCGCAAAATGCTTTTGTCCATGGTCTGTATAGGAAAGCAGACAATATTCATCGCACATAACGGGGTTCCGCCCATGGCATAAATATCGGACAAAGCATTTGCTGCAGCGATCTGACCAAATTCATAAGGATCGTCGACAAGAGGAGTAAAAAAATCGAGTGTTTGGACAAGAGCCTGTCCATCTGGAAACTCCACAATAGCAGCATCCTCGTTGTCTTGAAGCCCAACAAGCACGCGTGCATCACGAGGCACATTGAGATCACTTAAAATATCCTCCAGGTCCCCTGGAGTAATTTTAGCGGCTCAACCGGCTGCTTTGACGGATTGTGCCAATCGAATTGTGGCCATGAGGTCTCCTAAATATTAATGCTCCAGGAATTCAATAAAATAGCGCATGGCTGGAAAAAAATGTCGTTTGCCATGATATACAGCATAAAAAGCCCGGTGCATACGTAATTTTGGAACACTGACACAAACAAGTTCATTCCGTGCCAAGAAGTCTGCCGCTGCCAGTCGAGACGTGACTGATAATCCAATCCCTGCTGCAACACATTGCAATACAGCCTGATTTGTCTGTACTTCAACAGCAATATTCAGGCAACGAATATCGAGACCAATAGCAATCAAAGCATTCTCAAATGCCTTTCGTGTTCCTGATCCTTGCTCACGCATAACCCAAGGCCAAGTACAAAGTTCTTTTGTTCCAATAACAATATTATCTTCTGCATTCAAAGAATACCGTGACGCTATTTTGGCAGACGCGACAACAATAAGCTCGTCTTCCATCAAGGGAGAAAATACCAGGTCAGGATGATCCATTGTCATGCCAATAATGCCGACAGTGAGGTCACCGTGGGCGACACGATCGATAATTCCTTGCGAGTCATCAACGTGAAGTTGAATACGCACTTCTGGATATTTTGCAGTAAATTTGGCTATGATTCCAGGAAGAAGATAATGTGCAGGGATGGTACTTCCCCCAATGATGAGATCACCGGCAACACGCTCTTGTAATAAATGAATTTCAGCCAAAGCATTATCAAGAACGGTAAAGGCTTGTTGCGCATATTTATAGAGAATATCAGCAGCCTGCGTTGGCATGACGATGCGACCAAGCCGATCAAAAAGTTGCGTCTTAAGCTCGGATTCCAAAGCAGAAACATGCGCGCTTATCGTTGGCTGTGAAAGTAAAAGGTCTTGACCAGCTTTGGAAAAACTTTTCAGCTCGTAGACTTTGCAGAATGCTTCCAATCGTCTTATATCCACGAATCCAATCTCTTCTATTATATTTTTCTATACTTAATGAGAAAAAAAAGGCAGAGAGAGATCTCTCTGCCTTATATATGCCTCTTAAGAATTCTCGCCGTCAGCAGAAGCTTCAGGAGCTGTTTCCTCAGCGGCAGGAGCTGCTTGCTCAGCCGGCTTGGGCTTAGGAGCTTCAGCTACTTCGCCAGCCTTGCGAGTCAATTCAATAATTGCCATGGAAGCGCAATCGCCAGCCCGGGGCAAACCCAGTTTTGCAATCCGGGTGTAGCCGCCATTTAATTCTTTAAACCGAGGTCCAATTTCATCAAACAATTTTTTGACGAGCTGGTGGTTTTCAAGAACCTTATAGGCTTGACGACGGGCGTGCAGGTCATCACGAGAAGACAGCGTAATCAACTTTTCAGCGATCTTACGCAATTCCTTGGCTTTCGCTTCGGTTGTCCGGATGCGCTCATAGGTCAAAAGAGAACGCACCATGTTGCGGAACATGGCATTTCTATGGGAAGAGTTTCTGCCCAGTTTTCTGCCCGATTTATTGTGCCTCATTATCTTGCTTCCTCTTAAGCCACTCTTGATACTTCTGTTCGAAATTATCCAGTTTCATACCGAAGTCAACGCCAAGCTCTTCGAGGACGCGGCGAATCTCTTCCAAGGATTTCTTCCCGAAATTCTTGGTTTTGAGCATTTCATTTTCCGTACGCTGCATGAGTTCGCCAACAAGAGAAATGTTGGCACTCTTAAGGCAGTTGGTAGCACGTACAGAAAGTTCAAGTTCGTCAATGCTTTTGAACAGATTCGGATTGAGTTCAAGATCGTCGCCGCTGTGTGAAGATTCACTTTCTGACTCTTTTTCATCGAAGTTGATGAAAACTGTCAGTTGTTCCTTCAATATCTTGGCACTATAGGCCAAAGCGTCATCCGGTGTAATAGATCCGTCAGTCCACACATCAAGAATAAGCTTGTCGTAATTGGTCATTTGGCCAACACGAGCTTGGTCGACAGTATAGGCGACTTTCTTGACGGGAGAATAACTTGAATCCATCGGGATAAGTCCGATCTCCTGGCTCAAGCCCTCGTGCATATCGGCAGGAACATAGCCCTTGCCCATGCGAACTTCGATTTCAATCTTGAATTCCTTGTCTTCGGACAGCGTGGCTATAGGCTGTTCCGGGTCAAGGACTTTCACATTCTGGTTCTCAATAATGGAGCTCGCGGTCACAACGCCCTTGGTGTTAGCCAGAAGCGTAAGATGCTGCGGTTCTTCCGAAGACATAGCGAACCGAACCTGTTTCAGGTTCAAAATGATATCGGTTACGTCTTCGAGAACACCAGGAATGGTCGTGAACTCGTGTTGAACGCCTTCTATCTTTACGGCGACAATGGCGGCGCCTTGCAGTGAAGACAAAAGAACGCGCCGCAAGGAGTTGCCTAGGGTCGTCCCGAAACCGCGTTCCAAAGGCTCGCAAATAAACCGGCCGTATGTGGAGGAAGATTTCGCGTCCCGAAAAAGCTTTTCAGGACGAACCAGCTCCGACCAATTGCGGGTGTTGATGAGCCTGTCACCGTTGCGGATAAGCATAATCTACACCTATTGGATTGAAATCCGGTTATTTGGAGTACAATTCAACAATGAGCTGCTCGTTGATAGGGAATTGCAGATCTTCCCGGGTCGGCAAGGTCGTGACTTTCCCTTTGAGATTCTCACCATCAACTTCAACCCAAGCAGGATTCCCACGGCGGGCTATAACTTGCTGGGCTTCGGCAATAACCGGAGATTTTTTGTTTTTCTCACGCACAGTGATTTCATCACCGACGCGGACAAGCAAAGACGGCACGTTGACACGGCGACCATTCAGCAGAAAAATGCCGTGACGAACAAGCTGACGAGCCTGATCGCGAGAGTTTGCAAATCCCATACGGTAAATGACATTGTCAAGGCGACGTTCCAAGAACATCAACAAGTTGGCGCCGGTAACGCCCTTGCTCAAGTCAGCACGATGGAAATAATCGCGAAACTGCTCTTCAAGGACACCGTACATACGGCGAACTTTTTGCTTTTCGCGAAGCTGAATAGCATAGTCGCTCATTTTTTTGCGAATACGACCATGTTGGCCGGGAGCGTACGGACGACGCTCGTGGGCGCATTTATCAGTATAGCAACGATCGCCTTTCAAAAACAGCTTGGCGCCTTCACGCCGGCAGAGGCGACATTTAGGTCCGGTATAACGAGCCAATTTTTCTTCCTCCTGAAGTATGCAGCGCAAGGCAGAACCGCACCAGTCCCTTCTTCCCTTCCATAAAATAAAGAAGTGCCGGTTGCGCTCGCCGCGCGAAAAATATCACTAGACGCGACGGCGTTTGGGAGGCCGGCACCCATTATGCGGAATGGGCGTAGTATCGCGAATGTAACTTACTTTAAAACCGGCGTTGTTGATTGCACGCATGGCGGCTTCACGTCCGGAACCGGGTCCATTGACCAGAATGCCGACGGTACGCATACCATGATCCTGTGCCCGGCGGGCAGCCTGCTCGGCAGCCATCTGCGCGGCAAACGGTGTGCTTTTGCGCGATCCCTTGAAGCCGGCACCGCCAGCAGTTGCCCAGCTGACAACATTGCCTCTGGGATCGGTAAACGTCACTATCGTATTATTAAACGTCGCCCGAATGTGGGCAACACCAACGGGAATGTTTTTCTTTTCTTTTTTCCCGGTGCGACGAGGTCTGGCCATAGAAATATCTCCGAATCCTGATGTGGAAACTGCCGCCGGCGTAATACGCCGTCAACAACAGTGGTTATTTTTTCTTCTTGCCAACAACGGCCCGACGGGGGCCCTTTCTGGTCCGCGAGTTGGTATGCGTACGCTGACCACGACAGGGCAAGCCACGACGATGGCGCAAGCCACGGTAGCACCCAATGTCCATAAGCCGCTTAATGTTAGCGGAAATATCGCGACGCAAATCCCCTTCGACCTTGTGATGCTGTTCGAGTTCCTTACGGATATCGTTCGTTTCATCAGCAGTCAGGTCGTCGCTGGATTTGGTCCAATCGATTCCGGTAGCATCCAGAATCTGAAGAGCTGTTGCACGACCAATGCCGTAGATATAGGTCAGTGCAATATCCATCCGCTTCGCTTTGGGAAGATCAATACCTGCAATTCGAGCCACAATGACACCCCTTTATCCTTGGCGCTGCTTGTGGCGAGGATTATCGCAAATAACGCGAAGCACGCCGTGACGCCGAATGATTTTGCATTTGGAACAAAGTTTTTTGACAGAAGGTCTGACTTTCATTTGGCTACTCCATCCAAAAATATGTTTCAGGAACCTCAATTTCAGGAAACACTCAAAATCGAAGGTCCATCCTTGGTAATGACAACGCTGTGTTCAAAGTGCGCAGACAAACTGCGATCCTTGGTGACGGCTGTCCACTTGTCGTCCAGTATTTCAATGTCGGGCGCACCGAGCGTCACCATGGGCTCAATGGCCAAAACCATGCCTTTTTTCAGTGGGATATCAGCCCCACCAGACGGTACAAAGTTCGGGATCTCCGGTCTCTCGTGCAATTTCTTACCGATGCCGTGACCAACGAAGCGTCGTACTACAGAAAAGCCATGCTTTTCAACAACATTTTGGACGGCTCGTGATATGGAAAACAGACCGTTTCCCTCTCGAGCCTCGCGTATGCCCTGCATAAGCGACATTCGAGCCACATCAACAAGCTTTTTTGCTTCAGCCGACACAGTGCCAACAGCGAATGTTCGGGCTGAATCTCCGTAAAACTCCTTGTAAATGACGCCCATGTCAAAACTGACCAAGTCGCCTACCTGAAGGACGCGATCCGAAGGAAATCCATGGACAACGACCTCATTTACGGAGCAGCAAAGAGCGTACGGAAATCCGTAGTATCCCTTAAAAGCAGGGATAACATGAAATTCTTCGCAAAGTCGAAGAGCTTCTTCTTCAAACACCATGGTCTTGAGACCGGGTGCAATCATCTTTCCCAACGCATCTAAAATGCGTGAAACGATCCGATTGGCTTCGCGAAGAATTTCAATTTCGGAATCATTTTTCAAAACGATTCCATTATATACGTTCAAGGTCACCGCCTACCCTTGATTCGACCTTTTTGTACAAGTCCCTCATATTGGCGGGAAATGAGATAGGACTCGATTTGTGACATGAAGTCCATGGCGACACCGACAACGATGAGTAACGATGTTCCACCGAAATAAAACGGTACATTGAACTGCGCTATCATAACCATCGGGAGCACACAAACAGCTGATATATACAGAGAACCCCACAAAGTAATGCGGGTGAGTACTTTGTCAATATACTCCCGAGTCTTCGCACCAGGTCTGATCCCTGGGATAAACCCGCCCTGCTTGCGTATATTGTCGGCTATCTGCTTGGGATCAAAAATAATCGCCGTGTAAAAAAAGCAGAAAAAGACAATGAGACCGACAAAAACAACATTATACAGGATGGTTTGTGGCCTGAACATATTTGAAAATGTGTTCAACCACTCGACTTGAGAGAAGTTTGCAATTGTTGCCGGAAAAAGGAGGATGGAAGACGCGAAAATAGGTGGTATAACACCCGCAGTATTCACTCGAAGAGGAAGGTGGGTCGTTTGTCCACCATACATTTTTCGCCCAACCATCCGCTTGGCATATTGGATGGGTATCCGCCTTTGGCCTCGCTCCATAAAGACAATTGCAACAAGTACGGCGACCATGAGTGCAATCATAAAAACAAGTACGAAAACACTCAATTCACCAGCTTTGAGCAATTGGAACGTATTGATAACAGCTCGAGGAAAACCGGCAACAATACCGGCAAAGATGATCATAGAGATACCGTTGCCGATGCCTCGCTCAGTCATCTGCTCGCCGAGCCACATCAAAAAAACCGTTCCTGCGGTCAAAGTGATGACGGTCATAAGCCGAAAAGCCCAACCAGGGTCTATAACAACAGGCGCACCAGTTGGACTGGTCATATTTTCAAGGCCAACAGCAATACCAAAACCTTGAATGACCGTTATAAGAACGGTTCCATAGCGGGTATACTGGGTAATCTTTTTTCGGCCTTCGGCACCCTCTTCTTTCTGCATCCGTGCAAGTTCAGGACTCACGACCTGAAGGAGTTGCAAAATAATGGATGCAGAAATGTAGGGCATAATGCCCAAAGCGAAAATCGACAGGTTGCGTAAACCACCGCCTGAAAACATGTCGAACAATCCGAAAAGTGTATTCTTTGCACTTTCGAAAAAGTCGGCCAAGGCGATGGAGTCCACGCCCGGAACCGGGACGTGGACGCCAATGCGGTAAATGAAGAGAAGAAAAAACGTCCAAAGGAGTTTTTTCTTCAACTCCGGCAACCGCGCCAGATTTTCTACACCGCTCATGGACACGTTATGAATCCGCCTGTTTTTCCAAGGCGTTGGCCGTACCGCCGGCCTCGGTGATTTTCTGCTGGGCACTTGCGCTGAACTGATGCGCTTCAACCGTAACAGCACGGGTCACGTCACCGCGACCAAGTACTTTCACAGGCATGCCCTTGCGAGCTAAACCACTTTCATAAATAGCATCCAGAGTAATTTCAGCCTCATTCTCGAAAACTTCAAGGAGGCGATCAATATTCACCGGAGCATATTCAACGCGAAAGGGATTTTTAAACCCGCGCTTGGGAAGGCGGCGTGCCAGAGGCATCTGACCACCTTCAAACCATGCTTTGGTTCCGGTGCCAGCACGTGCGTTCTGGCCCTTGTTCCCTTTACCGGATGTGCAACCCCATCCCGAACCTCGGCCGCGGCCGATACGCTTTCTTTCTTTGCGTTCTTCAGGAAAAGGATAGATTTCATGCAGTCTCATGATGCTTCAACCTCAACCAGGTGTTTGACCTTTTCGACCATTCCCTGGACTGCAGAAGTGTTGGGCAACTCTTTGACCTGCCGAATGGAACGCAGTCCCATGGCGGCCAATGTCTTGCGCTGCTTGGGTGTACACCCGATTTTGCTGCGCACCAATTTGACCTTGATTGTCGCAGACATATCGTTACTTCCTCGGAGTCATGAGTTGTTTGCCGCGCAAGGCACCGACATATTCTGCACTACGAATAGACTCAAGACCGGCCATGGTCGCCCGAAGCACATTGTGCGGATTGTTGGTGCCAATAGCCTTAGTCAAAATGTCATGAATGCCAACCGCTTCCATAATAGCGCGAACCGGTCCGCCAGCAATGATACCCGTCCCTTTCGAAGCCGGTTTCAGCATAACCCGGCCAGCTCCGAAGCGACCCAACACCTCATAGGGCAACGTGCCATCAATAAGGGGGATCTCGACCATTGATTTCTTGGCTTGCTCAGAAGCCTTACGAATGGCTTCGGGGACTTCGTTGGCTTTTCCAAGCCCGTATCCGACCGAGCCTTGACCGTCTCCAACGACAACGAGAGCGCTGAAGCTGAAACGCCGGCCGCCTTTGACGACCTTGGCTACGCGATTAAGGTAGACGATCTTCTCGATATGAGTGAGTTCAGCTTGTTCCATAAGGAATATACCTTGATCGTTAGAATTTAAGGCCCGCTTCGCGCGCTCCGTCGGCCAAAGCTTTAATACGGCCGTGGTAGAGATAGCCGTTTCTGTCGAAGACGACCGACTCAATATTGAGATCTTTAGCCTTCACAGCGAGGTCCTTGCCGACTTTGGCGGCAGTTTCACGATTGGGGGAGAGTTTGCCTTCGGTCTTCTTCAGGCTCAAAGTCGAAGAAGAGCACAAAGTCTCGCCCGTCAGATCGTTAACGATCTGAGCATAAATGTTCAGATTCGAACGATAAACCACCAATCGAGGGCGGGACGGCGTGCCATTGATTTTCTTGCGAATGCGCACCTTGCGGCGCTTACGCGCATTTTCTTTGCTGTATTTCATAGCCGTCACCTATTTCTTGCCGCCGGATTTGCCGGCTTTGCGGCGAATCTGTTCATTTTCGTACTTAATACCCTTGCCCTTAAACGGTTCGGGCGGACGGACACGACGAATTTGAGCAGCAACTTCACCGACGAGCTGTTTGTCGATACCGGAAATGGTCAGTTTAATCCCCTCAGCCTTGGCTTCAATACCAGCGGGCAAGGGAAAGTCAACAGGATGCGAATAGCCGACGTTCAAGACGACACTCTTAGCCTGGACAGAAACTTTGTAACCAACACCGATGACTTCAAGGGTCTTGCTGAACCCTTTCGTAACACCTTCGACAGAATTGAAGAGAAGGGTCCGACGCAGTCCATGCTGAGCGCGTGCTTCGCGAGTCTCGTCAACACGATTGACAGTTACAGAACCGTCTTCAATCGCATAAACGATCTTGGGGTGGACAGCGGTTGTCAATTCACCTTTCGGTCCCTTTACGGAAACGATCTCATCGGTGACCTTGACCTCAACCCCTTTGGGAATCTCGATGACTTTTTTACCAATTCTGGACATGGTCAACCCCTACCAGATTTCACAAAGAAGTTCGCCACCGACGTTCTCACTGCGTGCCGCGTAACCGTCAAGGATGCCCTTCGACGTGGACAAAATGCAGATTCCGAGTCCATTCTGGACATCGGGAATATCGGAGACACCGACATATACGCGACGACCAGGTTTGCTGATCCGTTTGGTGCCCGCCACCAAGGGTTTCCCCGAGGAGTACTTGAGCTTCACGACCAGTTTGGCGTCTTCAATGGAATAGTCAGTAATATAGCCTTCATCCTTCAAAATGCCAGCAATAGCAGCTTTCGACTTCGAAAGGGGCATTTCAAGGGAATCATGCAGGGCCTGATGCGCGTTGCGTATGCGTGCGAGCATATCGGCAATAGGATCCGTCACGGACATGATAGACTCCTTACCAGCTTGATTTACGCACGCCGGGCAGTTCGCCGGAAAGCGACATGTTACGGAAACAAATACGGCAGATGCCAAACTTACGCAAAAACGCACGGGGACGACCGCAGATAGGGCAGCGGTTGTAGGCCCGGCTGGAAAATTTTGGCTTGCGGGTGGCTTTCACCATTAGGGCTTTGCGTGCCAAAACGAATCCTCCCTATTTTTTAAAGGGCATACCAAGCAGGGTCAGAAGGGTCTTGCCTTCTTTATCCGTGCCCGCTGTCGTAACGACAGTAATGTTCATGCCCTTAATGTTTTCAACCTTATCGATATTAATCTCTGGGAAGATAGAATGCTCTTTGATTCCCAGAGTAAAATTGCCACGGCCATCAAATCCACGGTCGGGAATTCCGCGGAAGTCGCGTACGCGCGGAAGTGCAAAATTGACGAGTTTATCGTAAAAGTCCCACATCATGTCACGTCGAAGCGTCACACGCACACCTACTGGCATGCCTTCACGAAGCTTGAACGCGGCAATGGACTTCTTCGCCCGGGTGATGACCGCTTTCTGGCTAGCAATCAAAGTAAGTTCATTGACTGCTTCTTCGATAAGCTTGTTGTTTTGGCTGCCTTCACCAAGCCCCATGTTTAAAGAAACAAATTTGAGCTTGGGGATCTGCATGGGCGACTTGTACCCGAACTCTTTTTGCAAGGCCGGTACGACCTTCTCAGAGTAATTCTGTTCGAGGCGCGTCATTTCCTTGATCCCTACTTCGTGTCTAAAACTTCGTTACATTTCTTGCAGAAACGGACTTTTTTACCATCTTCAGTCATCTTGTATCCTACACGAGTCGGTTTCGCGCAGGCATCGCACATGAGTGCAACGTTAGAGATGTCCATAGCGGCTTCCTTTTCCACAATACCACCGGCGGTTTGGGCATACGGATTGGCTTTGGTGTGGCGCTTAACCAAGTTCACCTTTTCAACCAATACACGATCATGCTTCGGGAGAAGTTTCAGCACTTTGCCGATCTTCCCTTTATCCTTGCCAGCGATAACCATTACCTTATCGTCTTTCAGAATGCGGTACTTTTTGCTCATAGTGTCACCGCCTTAAAGTACTTCCGGAGCCAAGGAAACAATTTTCATGAAGCTCTTTTGACGGAGTTCACGAGCAACCGGTCCGAAAATACGGGTGCCGACGGGTTCAAGCTGATTGTTAAGCAACACAGCAGAATTGTTGTCGAACTTAATATAGGAGCCATCAGGACGACCGACTTCCTTTTTCGTACGAACAACAACGGCCTTCATCACGGCACCTTTTTTGACCTTGGAATGCGGCATGGCTTCTTTAATCGAAACCACGATAATATCGCCGACACTGGCATAACGCCGACGGCTGCCGCCAAGGACCTTGATGCAGCTCACTTTTTTTGCGCCGGAATTATCGGCGACATCGAGCTTGGATTCAACCTGGATCATGGCCTTTGTCCCTATACGGCTTTTTCAAGAATTTTGACCAAATGCCATCTCTTCCGTTTGGAGAGAGGCCGAAACTCGATGATTTGCACCTTGTCGCCGATGCCGCACGCATTTTCAGGATCGTGTGCCATCAATTTTTTACGACGACGAATGTATTTTTTATACAGCGGGTGCTTCACCAACGTTTCAACGCGGACTACGACGGTTTTATCGGACTTGTCCGAAACCACGACGCCGGTGAGTTTACGGCGATTGGATTGGAGAATACTCTCTTCCATTTATGACTCCCTGCCGCTTTCCTTTTCCTTGAGCACCGTAAGAATGCGAGCGATATTTTTTTTCACTTCGGGAATTCGGTGCGTCTTTTCAAGCTGCGCCGTTGCGTGCTGAAAACGAAGTTTGAAAAGTTCTTCGCGGTTTTTTGCCAGTTCTTCAGTCAATTTCTGCGCATCAAGTTCGCGCATTTCGCTCATCTGCATGATTTACAACCCCTCCTTGAACACGATCTTCGTCTTCACGGGAAGTTTGTGCGATGCGCGAACCAAAGCGGTTTTGGCCAATTCGAGATCGACGCCCTTGACTTCGTAAAGAATGCGACCCGGTTTCACCGGAGCATACCAACCAGCCGGAGCGCCTTTCCCTTTCCCTTGACGAACTTCAGCCGGCTTGGCTGTGAACGGTTGGTCAGGGAAAATACGAATCCAAACTTTCCCACCACGTTTGATGTGGCGCATAATAGCAATACGTGCGGATTCGATCTGCTGGCTCGTCAGCTTACCGTGTTCCAGAGATTTAATGCCGATTTCACCGAAATCAACACTATTACCACGTTGTGCTGCTCCGCGAATACGCCCTTTTTGGCGTTTGCGGAATTTCGTCTTTTTGGGGCTAAGCATTACTGTTCCACCTCTTTATCCAAGATCTCGCCCTTGGAGATCCAGACTTTGACACCGATAATACCATAGGTCGTCTTGGCCGTAGCCAGACCATAATCGATGTCGGCGCGAAGAGTCTGCAAAGGAACGCGACCATCGCGGTACCACTCGGTGCGGGCGATTTCGGCACCGGCCAGACGGCCAGCACACGCAACCTTAATCCCTTCAGCACCGAATTTGCGTGCCAATCCGACGGTGCGTTTCATAGCACGACGAAAGGCAACACGGCGTTCAAGCTGCAGAGCGATATTTTCGGCAACCAGCTGAGCATCAATTTCAGGACGGCGAATTTCGTTTACTTCAACGGTAAATTCCCGACCAAAATTACGCTTAAGGTCCGCACGAACTTTTTCGATTTCAGTACCTTTACGGCCGATCACGATGCCAGGACGCGCAGTGTGAATGATGAGGCGAATTTTGCCGCCAGCGCGCTCAATTTCAATCTTGGAAATCCCGGCGTGATACAGCGTCTTCTTGACGAATTTGCGAATTTTATTGTCTTCGTAAACAAAAGCCGGATAATCTTTTTTGCTAAACCAGCGAGACATCCAGTTTTTGTTGTACCCGAGCCGGAACCCGTAGGGATGAACTTTCTGACCCATGACCGCTCCTAACTTTCCTCGACAATAACCGTAATATGGCTAGTGCGTTTTAATATCTTGAACGCCCTGCCCATAGACCTAGGCATAATACGCTTCCAAGTGGGACCTTCGTTAACAACGACATCCTTAACGCGAAGCGTGTCGACATCGACTCCCGAGATCTGTTCGGCATTAGCAACAGCCGAAGTCAGGACTTTGTTCAAGATCGAGGCCGCTTTTTTGGGCGTGAACTTCAAAATGTTCAGGGCATCCTCTACCGGTTTCCCCTTAATATTGTTGGCCACCAGGCGCGCTTTGCGGGGAGATACGCGGATGAATTTGGCCTTAGCTTTGGCTTCCATGTCCGTAACCCTTCAGGCAAAGCTATTTTTTGCCTTTGCTTTTCTTGTCAGCAGCATGCCCGTAGTAGGTCCGGGTCGGAGAGAATTCTCCCAGCTTGTGGCCGACCATGTTTTCAGAAACAAAGACGGGAACAAACTTTTTGCCATTGTGAACAGCAAAGGTCAGTCCAACCATCTCAGGGATAATAGTGGAACGACGCGACCAAGTTTTGATAACGCGGCGATCCTTCGTTTCCACGGCAGTTTCCACCTTTTTAATAAGGTGGCCGTCAAGGAACGGTCCTTTTTTGAGCGAACGAGGCATTGGCGTCTCCTACTTTTCCCCGCGTCGCTTGACGATAAGCTTGCCGGAGGACTTTTTGCGGTTTCTGGTTTTGTAACCCTTCGTGGGAACACCCCAAGGCGAAACAGGATGACGACCGCCAGAACTGCGACCTTCACCACCACCCAACGGGTGATCGACGGGGTTCATGGCCACACCGCGAACTTTGGGACGACGACCAAGCCAACGATTGCGACCAGCTTTGCCGATGGAGATGTTCTCGTGCATCACATTGCCGACCTGACCAATGGTGGCCAAGCAGGTGACCAGCACGTTGCGGACTTCACCTGAAGGCAGGCGCAAAAGAGCGTATTTCCCTTCTTTAGCAACAAGCTGGGCATACGTTCCGGCAGCACGGCACAGTTGGCCGCCGCGACCGGGGTAAAGCTCGATATTATGCAGAAGCGTACCGACGGGAATCTTGGCCATGGGCAACGCATTGCCGGGCTTGATATCCGCGCCTTCGCCGGCGGAAATAACATCCCCTACCTGAATTCCAACAGGCGCAAGAATGTAACGTTTCTCGCCATCAGCGTAATGCAAAAGACATATTCTCGCGCTACGGTTCGGGTCATATTCGATGGTGGCGACTTTCGCCGGGACATCGAATTTATTACGCCGAAAATCGATCAAACGATACAGGCGTTTGACACCGCCACCGCGACGGCGCGAAGTAATCCGGCCGTAATGGTTACGACCAGCTTTTTTAGTAATCCCGGTGACAAGGCTCTTTTCGGGTGTGGTCTGCGTGATATCATCGAAGGTATCGACCGTTTGAAAGCGCCGTCCGGGAGACGTGGGTTTAAGCTTGCGCATAGCCATAGCTAGACTCCCTCGAAAAATTCAATTTTTTCACCCGGAACCAACGTCACGTAGGCTTTTTTGTACCCGGAAATTTTGCCCACAGCACGACCATGACGACGACGCGTCAACGGACGGCGGCGAACAATATTGACATCAGCCACCTTGACGCCAAATGCAGCTTCAACAGCGCGTTTGACCTCAATTTTGTTGGCCTCTGGAGCAATATAAAACACAACCTGGTTCGCCACTTCCTTGGCCAAGGTCGCCTTTTCTGAGATCAGAGGCTTTATGAGTATCTGTGCGTAGTTCATGATTATTTCAACCTTTCTTGAACCTCTTTCGCGGCGCCCTCAAGAAAAATGACATGCTCATGTCGCAGTACATCGTAAACATTGAGCATATCTTGGCGGACAACCTTGATTCCGGAAATATTGCGTGCAGAAAGCTCAAGAGTGTTATCAGAACCAGGGAGCACAATCAAGGCTTTTTTCACACCAAGCGTATTAACCACGTTGGCGAACAGCTTGGTCTTGGCTTCGGGCAACTCAATCTTGTTAACAACCATGAGTTCATCGCCACTGACCTTCGCAGAAAGAGCCATACGCAATGCCAAACTCTTGACCTTCTTATTCACCTTAAAGGTGTAATCACGCGGCTGCGGACCATGGGCCACAGCACCACCGCGCCACAAAGGAGACCGAGTAGAGCCGGCACGAGCACGGCCCGTACCTTTTTGGCGCCAAGGTTTTTTGCCACCACCGGTGATGACTTTTCGGTTTTTTACGCTGTGCGTGCCAGTGCGTTTGGCTGCCAGCTGGGAACGGACAACGAGATGCAGAATTTCTGGCTTGGCAGGAATTTCGAAAACTTCCGGAGCAAGCTCCATCTCGCCGACTTCACGCTTGTCTTGATCGTATATTTTGACGGTAGCCATGTTCAGATCCTCTAGGCCTGCTTACGCACGAACACCAAACCATTCTTGGATCCAGGCACTTGGCCTTTGACCAGAAGGAGATTGTCCTCGGGACGAACGTCCACGACTTCAATATTGATGCACGTTACACGCTTGCCGCCCATGCGGCCGGCCATTTTCTTGCCCTTCATAACTTTTCCGGGCTCGGTATTGTGACCGATGGAACCGCCGGAACGGTGGGCTTTTTCCGTGCCGTGGGTGGCTCGAAGTCCTGCAAAATTCCAGCGCTTCATGACACCCTGAAAACCTTTGCCCTTGGAGGTACCGGTCACTTTGACCTTGTCTCCGGGAACAAACGTTTCCACAGTGATGTCCTGACCGATTTCATAGCCATCAACGGAATCAAGGCGAAGTTCCTTGAGTTCGCGATACAGTCCACGTCCAGCTTTTTCCTGATGGCCTTTCCCTGGCTTGTTCACTTTGCGTTCCGGAATTTCATCGAAACCGAGCTGCAGGGCGTTGTAACCATCTGTTTCCGACGTTTTGATCTGGATGACAGGGCACGGTCCGGCATTAATTACGGTCACCGGAATGATGGTGCCGTCGTCGCCGAAAATGCGCGTCATACCGACCTTACGGCCGAGAATTCCAAGTGTTTTCGCCATGTTATCCCTCGCTACAGCTTGATTTCAACGTCAACGCCAGCAGGCAAACTCAATTTGCCCAAAGCATCAACAGTTTGCTGAGTCGGCTCAAGAATATCGAGGAGGCGCTTATGAATACGCATCTCGAACTGCTCGCGCGACTTCTTGTCCACGTGAACCGAACGGTTAACCGTTACTTTGTGGATGTTGGTCGGCAACGGAATCGGTCCGGCAATAGCCGCGCCCGTGTTGCGGGCCGTATCGACAATTTCCGTCACTGCTTTATCAAGGATACGATAGTCGTATGCCTTCAGCTTGATACGGATTCTATCGCTTTGCATCGCAACCATGGTTTACTCCGTAATTTCCGAAACAACGCCGGCGCCAACAGTACGGCCACCTTCGCGAATAGCGAAGCGCAGACCTTTTTCCATGGCGATGGGGGCGATCAGTTCGACATTAAAAGTGGCGTTGTCGCCGGGCATGACCATTTCCACGCCTTCTTCCAAAGTAACGACACCGGTGATGTCGGTCGTACGGAAGTAGAACTGAGGACGGTAACCCGAGAAGAACGGAGTGTGACGGCCGCCTTCTTCCTTGGTCAGAACGTAGACTTCAGCTTTAAATTTTTTGTGTGGCGTGATCGAACCGGGCTTGGCAAGAACCTGGCCGCGTTCGACATCATCACGCTTGATACCGCGAAGCAGAGCACCGACATTGTCACCGGCTTGGCCCTGATCAAGGATCTTGCGGAACATTTCAACGCCCGTGCAGGTCGTTTTAACGGTGTCGCGGATACCGATGATTGCAATTTCTTCACCGACTTTCAGAACACCACGTTCAATACGACCAGTAACAACAGTACCACGGCCCGAGATGCTGAAGACGTCTTCGATGGGCATGAGGAACGGCATATCGATATCGCGTTCCGGCTCAGGAATGAAGTCGTCACAAGCCTGCAGCAATTCAAAAATGGGCTTCGCTTCGTCGGAGTTGACATCATCGGATTCCAACGCTTTCAGGGCGCTACCTTTGACAACCGGAATGTCATCGCCGGGGAAACCGTATTTGGACAACAATTCACGAACTTCGAGTTCAACGAGTTCGAGCAGTTCTTCGTCATCAACAAGGTCAACCTTATTGAGGAAGACGACGAGCTGAGGCACACCGACCTGACGAGCGAGCAGGATGTGCTCACGAGTCTGCGGCATAGGACCGTCAGTAGCAGCCACAACCAGGATACCGCCGTCCATCTGGGCAGCACCAGTGATCATGTTTTTAATGTAGTCGGCGTGGCCGGGGCAGTCGACGTGGGCATAGTGCCGCGAGTCGGTTTCGTATTCAACGTGAGCGGTAGCAATTGTGATACCGCGTTCTTTTTCTTCAGGCGCCTTATCGATTTGGTCGAAAGGAATAAATTCACCGCCGCCCTTCAAGCTGGCCAATTTAGTGATGGCCGCAGTCAGGGTCGTTTTGCCGTGGTCAATGTGACCGATGGTGCCAATATTGACGTGAGGCTTTTTGCGCTCGAATTTAGCTTTGCCCATGATTTCCCCCTACTTTTTCTTCGTGATTTCTTCTGCCAGGCTGGCAGGTACTTTTTCGTAGTGATCGAATTGCATGGTAAATGTCGCACGGCCCTGCGTACGAGACCGGAGGTCGGTCGCGTAGCCGAACATTGCGGAAAGCGGAACCTGGGCGCTGATAACCTGGGCACCGGCACGAGCTTCCATGCCAGCAACACGTCCGCGGCGACCATTGAGGTCACCCATGACGTCGCCGAGATATTCTTCAGGCGTCACAACTTCCACAGCCATAAACGGTTCAAGCAACACAGGAGCTGCTTTTGTCATAGCTTCCTTGAAAGCCATGGAGGCGCAAATGAAAAAGGCTTGTTCTGAGGAGTCAACTTCGTGGTACGAGCCGTAAACCAACTCAGCTTCGACGTCGACAACCGGATAGCCTGCAACGGCGCCGGCTTTCAGAGCATTCTGAAAACCTTTATCGATAGCGGGAATATATTCCTTGGGAATAACACCGCCAACAATGGAGTTAACGAAATTGTATCCGCCTTCTTCACGCGGACGCAATTCAAAAACAACATGCCCGTACTGACCACGACCACCGGACTGCTTCGCATATTTGTTTTCATGCTTAATAGCTTTGGTGATCGTTTCACGGTAGGCAACCTGAGGAGCACCAACGTTGGCATTCACACCAAATTCGCGCATCAGGCGGTCTACAATGATTTCCAGATGCAGTTCGCCCATACCGGCAATCAAAGTCTGGTTGGTCTCTTCGTCCGTTGTTACTCGGAAAGACGGGTCTTCTTTTGCCAGTTTCCCCAGAGCCTGAGACAATGTATCACGGTCTGCTTTGGTTTTGGGTTCAATGGCAACTTCAATAACCGGTTCCGGAATATTGAGCGATTCAAGCTTCACCGGCTTTGAGCCATCGCACAGCGTGTCACCGGTCGAAGTAATCTTCATACCGACAGCGGCAACGATATCGCCAGCAAAGGCTTCTTTGATTTCTTCACGCTTGTTGGCATGCATTTTCAACAAGCGACCAACGCGTTCTTTTTTCCCGGTATTCGCATTAATAACTGTCATGCCAGTTTCAATTTTACCGGAATAAAGCCGCAAGAAGGTCAAGTGGCCGATGTACGGGTCGCTCATGAGCTTAAATGCCAAGGCAGCCAACGGCAGCTTGTCATCACAAGGGCACTCAATGACTTTTTCTTCATCATCCGGATCGATGCCCTTAATGGCAGCGACATCGACAGGAGACGGAAGATAATCGATAACAGCATCAAGAAGCGGTTGGACACCCTTGTTCTTGAAAGCCGATCCGCACAAAACGGGACAAATGCTCAAGCCAATGGTCGCTTTCCGGATGCCGGAAATAAGTTCCGCTTCGGTCAGCTCTTCGCCGCCGAGGTACTTTTCCATCAGCGTTTCGTCTTCTTCAGCAATCGCTTCGAGCATTTCCAAACGAAGCTCTTCGTACTGATCGACGAGATCTTCCGGAATGTCCTCGATGGAATACTCTTTCCCCAAAGTGGAATCATCGAAAATGAGTGCCTTACCGCGGATCAAATCCACGACACCGCGAAATTCGTCTTCGGATCCTATGGGAATTTGCAAGACCACAGGCTTTGCATTGAGCCTTGTCTTAATCATATCGACGCAACGGAAAAAGTTGGCGCCGATACGGTCCATTTTGTTTACAAAGCTCATGCGCGGAACATGATACCGCTCGGCTTGACGCCACACGGTTTCTGTCTGCGGTTCAACACCGGCAACAGCGTCGAAAACGGCGACTGCTCCGTCCAGAACTCGCAGGGAGCGCTCCACCTCAATGGTGAAGTCAACGTGGCCGGGCGTATCAATGATGTTCACGCGGTGATCGCGCCAGGAGCACGTCGTCGCAGCAGACGTGATGGTGATACCACGCTCCTGCTCTTGCTCCATCCAGTCCATGGTGGCCTGGCCATCATGCACTTCACCGATCTTATGTGAAACACCCGTATAATAAAGGACACGCTCAGTGGTCGTGGTCTTGCCAGCATCAATATGGGCCATAATCCCAATATTGCGGCACTTCTCGATAGGAACCTTCTTGGACACGGCACTACTCCGTTCTTACCATCGGTAATGAGCAAAAGCCTTGTTGGCTTCGGCCATACGATGGGTGTCTTCCTTTTTTTTCACGGCGCCGCCGCGATTGTTATACGCATCGAGAAGCTCAGAGGACAGGCGAGCAACCATACCTTTTTCACCACGTTTCCGGGCGAATCCGACCAGCCAGCGAATGGCCAACGTAACCTGACGTTCAGCACGGACTTCCATGGGAACTTGGTACGTTGCACCACCAACACGGCGGGATTTGACTTCGGTGTGCGGCTTAACATTGCCAACCGCTTTCTCGAAAGCCTTGAGCGGATCCTCGTTGGTCTTCTCGGCCAGAATATCGAGAGAATCGTAAAATACGCCCTCTGCAACACTCTTCTTGCCGTCAAACATCATACGATTGATGAATTTCTTCACCAAAATGCTGCCGAACTGTGGGTCGGGCAGCACACTACGCTTAGGGATTGGGCCTTTGCGAGGCATAACGCGTTACTCCTTTCCTTATTTCGGACGCTTAGCGCCGTACTTGGAACGACCCTGACGACGATCGGCCACACCGGCTGTGTCGAGCGTGCCACGGATGATATGGTAACGCACACCGGGCAAGTCTTTGACGCGGCCACCGCGGATCATGACGACCGAGTGCTCCTGCAGGTTATGTCCTTCACCAGGAATGTAGGACGTCACCTCGATGCCGTTCGTCAAGCGAACACGGGCAACCTTACGCAAGGCTGAGTTCGGCTTTTTCGGCGTGGTGGTGTAAACACGTGTGCACACCCCACGACGCTGCGGGCATTCCTGCAGAGCCGGGGTTTTCTTGCGCTTCCCAATTTTCTGGCGTTCCTTACGAATCAACTGGTTGATCGTTGGCATGCTGCCTCCAATATTTTCGAATACGGCAAAGACGGGTGGATATAGATGACAACGTCACCCTTGTCAAGCATCTTTGCCCAAAAAAGCTTAACGGGCATCACTAATGATGTCCAACAAGCTGCCCACACAAGAATGTCCGGGAGCGAACTCCCGGACTTGGCGCGAATTCTTTTTACAGTTATCCGGCACCGTTGGCGCCGGGTGCCGTGCTAATTATCCGTCAATTAAGAGCGGATTCTCCTCAAGATCTTCAAGGAATTTATCGGGACGTTCAGGTTGTTCCGGAACTTCGATGTCGCATTCCATGTATTTGCGGAAGCCAGTGCCAGCCGGAATAAGTCGGCCCACAATGACATTTTCCTTCAAACCGCGCAGGCTGTCTTCCTTGCCCATAAGCGACGCTTCGGTCAAGACCTTCGTGGTTTCCTGGAAAGATGCCGCAGAGATAAAGGAATCCGTGGACAACGAGGCCTGTGTGATACCAAGAACAAGTGGTTCCGCCACAGCAGGCTTTAAGCCTTCACGCATGCACTTCTCGTTGACTTCCATGAAACGCATTTTGTCGACCTGCTCACCAATAAGGAAGTTGGTGTCACCAGAGTCGAGAATCTGCACTTTCTTGAGCATCTGACGCACAATGATTTCAATGTGCTTATCGTTGATGCTCACGCCCTGGAAGCGGTACACATCCTGAATTTCTTCAACAAGATATTTGGCGAGGTGTTTTTCGCCCTTAATCTTGAGAATATCGTGCAATTCAGGATGGCCTTCAGTGATGAGTTCGCCAGCTTCAACGAAGTCGCCTTCCTGAACCGTGACGTGCTTGCCGCGGGGAATAAGGTATTCCTTCGGCTCGCCCGTTTCCGGTGTCACAACGACTTTCCGTTTGCCTTTTGTTTCCGCACCGAAAGAGACAATACCGTCGATTTCAGACACAACGGCCAGTTCTTTGGGCTTCCGAACTTCAAAAAGTTCGGCAACGCGTGGCAGACCACCAACGATGTCTTTCGTTTTGGACGTTTCGCGAGGCTTACGGGCGATAACATCCCCTTCCAGAACGGTTTCGCCGTCGCGCACCATGAGAATGGCTCCGACAGGCAATTGGAAGATGGCACGAGAATTGGTATCCGATCGTGTTTTGGGATTGCCTTCCTCGTCGCAAATGGAGACGCTAGGACGAAACGATGTTGTCCTGTATTCAATAATGGTCTGCGTAGCCTTTTTGGTGACTTCGTCAGTCCGTTCTTGATACGTCTTCCCTTCTACGATGTCCGTAAACTTAATGGTTCCGCTGATGTCTGTGACGAACGGTTCGTTAAAGGGGTCCCATTCAGCGATAAGTTGGCCTTTTTTGACTTCTTGACCGGCTTCAACAGAAAGACGGGCACCAGAAGGCAGGCTATATTTTTCCCGCTCTCTCCCTTGATCATCAACCACGCCGACTTGGCCACTTTTACCCAAGATAATGGAGACGTCCTGCGTGTTCTTAATAGTCTTCACACGCGACAACGTGACGCGTCCAGGGTTCTGGGCAGTAATGGACGAACGTTCGATTTCACGAGCCGCCGTACCACCGATGTGGAACGTACGCATGGTCAGCTGGGTTCCAGGTTCACCGATGGACTGTGCAGCAATGATGCCGACAGTTTCCCCGACGTTAACAAGGTGACCACGTGCAAGGTCGCGGCCATAACACATGGCACAAACCCCATACGGGCTTTTACATGTCAGCGTCGAACGTATGGTGACGGCACCAATACCCGATTCTTCGAGCTTTTTGGCGTAGTATTCGTCGATAATCGTATTTTCAGGGATGATGACTTCGCCAGTTTCCGGATCATCCACACTAAACATCGTGACCCGGCCCAAAACGCGTTCATGCACGCGTTGCTTGATATCACCGGCTTTCTTGTAATGTTCGATCTCAAGACCATCAACGGTTCCACAATCATGTTCCGTGACGATGACATCCTGGACAACGTCGACAAGACGACGTGTCAGGTAACCGGAGTTTGCGGTCTTGAGCGCCGTATCGGCCAAACCTTTTCGAGCACCGTGTGTCGAAATGAAGTACTGCGCCACAGACAGACCTTCGCGGAAGTTCGACGTAATCGGCGTTTCAATGATTTCACCGGACGGCTTTGCCATAAGACCGCGCATACCGGCGAGCTGACGCATTTGGTCGGGGTTCCCTCGAGAACCCGATGTCGTCATCATGTAAATCGGGTTGAAACTCGTGTTCTTTTCCTGCTTGCCGGTTTTCTCATCGGTCAGCACATCGATGGAGATTTCTTTCATCATCTGGCTGGCAACGTTGTTTGTGGCTTGTGTCCACACGTCGACAACCTTGTTGTATTTTTCCGTACGAGTGATGATACCATCGGCATACTGTTTTTCGATTTCGGAAACTTCGTTTTGTGACGCTTCCAGAATCGACGCTTTTTGACGAGGAATTTCCAAGTCTTTCACCCCGATGGAGACACCGGCTCGCGTGGCATACTCATACCCAAGATCTTTGAGGCGGTCGCACAAAATAACGGTCGCCTTGGTGCCGGCACGACGGTAGGTCTCGCTGACGAGGAAGGCGATGGTTTTTTTCGTGAGGACGGTGTTGACCAAGCTAAACGGAACGTCATCAGGAAGAATTTCACTGAGCACGATACGACCAGGAGTCGTGTCGATACGTTCCCCGTCTATACGGACCTTGACCCGGGCATGGAGGTCAACGCAGTTTGCATCCAAAGCGCTGATGACTTCGTTCTTATCCGAGAAAATCTTTCCTTCACCGCGGCTAAAGGACCGTTCAACGCTCAGGTAATACAAGCCGAGAACGATATCCTGGCTCGGAATAATGATCGGGTTGCCGCTCGCCGGAGACAAAATGTTGTTCGACGACATCATAAGAACCCGGCATTCAATTTGCGCTTCCACGGAAAGCGGAACGTGAACAGCCATTTGGTCACCGTCGAAGTCGGCGTTGTAGGCAGCGCACACCAGTGGGTGAAGCTGAATAGCTTTACCTTCAACCAGTGTCGGTTCAAATGCCTGAATGCCAAGACGGTGCAACGTCGGTGCACGGTTGAGCATGATCGGATATTCGCGAACAACTTCTTCGAGGATATCCCACACGACAAGTTCTTCGCGTTCAACCATTTTCTTGGCGGTTTTGATGGTCGTAGCCAAGCCCTTCTCTTCCAGTTTGGCGTAAATGAAGGGTTTGAACAATTCCAACGCCATTTTCTTTGGCAAACCGCACTGGTGCAATTTGAGTTTGGGACCGACAACGATAACCGAACGTCCCGAGTAGTCGACACGTTTTCCCAAAAGGTTTTGACGAAAACGTCCTTGCTTCCCTTTGATCATATCACTCAGGGATTTCAGCGGACGACCGTTGGTTCCGGTAATAGCCCGTCCACGCCGACCATTGTCGAACAAGGCATCGACGGATTCCTGCAACATACGTTTTTCGTTGCGGATAATAATGTCGGGAGCACCAAGCTCAAGCAAACGTTTCAGACGGTTGTTCCGGTTAATGACACGACGATAGAGATCGTTAAGGTCGGAAGTGGCGAAACGTCCGCCATCCAGAGGAACCAAAGGACGCAATTCAGGTGGAATGACCGGAATAACTTCCATAATCATCCACTCAGCCCGGTTCCCGGACTCAAGGAACGCTTCAACAACTTTGAGGCGCTTGATTATTTTTTTCTTTTTCGTCTGTGAACGTGTCGTGAGTGACTCTTCACGTAACGTTGTACGCAGTTCAAGCAAATCGATTTCTTCAAGCAAGCCCCGCACGGCTTCAGCGCCCATGCCGACTGTCAGCGCATCTTCGCCGTAATGGTCGATCACCTGCAAGTACTGGTCTTCGGAGATGACCTGCATTTTGCTCAGGTTCGTCTCCATGGGATCTATGACAAGATACGAATCGAAATACAGTACCTTTTCCAGATCGACCATGGTCATATCAAGTAACGTACCAATTTTTGACGGCAGGGTCTTGAGAAACCAAATGTGTGCAACAGGTGCGGCGAGTTCAATGTGGCCCATACGCTCACGGCGAACTTTGGAAGCAATGACTTCAACACCACATTTTTCACACACAATACCGCGGTGTTTCATCCGCTTGTATTTACCGCAGTTACATTCGTAGTCTTTAACTGGTCCAAAAATCTTAGCGCAAAACAACCCGTCACGTTCCGGCTTGAACGTCCGGTAGTTGATGGTTTCGGGCTTTTTCACTTCCCCGAAAGACCATTCCCGAATTTTTTCAGGAGAGGCGATGGAAATCTTAATGGATTTGAGCGAACGGCTCGAAACCTGGTTTGCGGCCGCTCCCCGCATGCTGAAAAGATCGTCCAAGGTCATGTGTTCCCTCGCAATCTCTATATTATGGGGTTTCCCCCGTAAGGCCGTCCGAAGACGTTTCAGACGGCCGAATACGTCGCGTGTCTATCCTACAGAAAGGTGCTGTCGCGATACCGTTGCCTCACCCTAACGCTTGGGTTTGACCTTTCGCTCTTCCTGCAGAAGATTGACATCCAAACCAAGAGACATCAATTCCTTGACCAGGACGTTGAAGGATTCAGGCAGGCCGGCTTCAAGGAAATTGTCGCCTTTGACAATCTTCTCATACATTTTCACGCGGCCGGTCACATCGTCAGATTTGACGGTGAGAAATTCCTGCAACAAATACGATGCACCGTAGGCTTCCAGAGCCCAGACTTCCATTTCCCCAAGTCGCTGCCCACCAAATTGTGCTTTACCGCCCAATGGCTGCTGCGTAACCAAAGAGTAAGGCCCGGTCGAACGAGCGTGAATTTTTTCGTCGACCAAGTGGTGCAATTTCAACATATACATGACGCCGACAGTAACAGGTCGATGGAATCGGTCCCCTGTTCTGCCATCATGGAGATAAACTTTTCCGTCGTCGGGCAATCCGGCCATGGAAAGCCATCGCCAAATTTCTTCTTCTTCGGCCCCGTCAAAGACTGGTGTCTTCGCGATAATGCCATTTTGAAGTGATTTGACGGATTTCACAAATGTTTCATCATCCATGGCATCGACTTCCTGGTCGATTACCGGCGATTCAAAAACCTTTTTCACTTGAGCTCGAATTTCGGCCAGCGGCTGCTTCTCCGCAACCATTTCCGCAAGCTGTTGTCCAAGCTCACGACCAGCCCAGCCAAGGTGGGTTTCCATGATCTGCCCGATGTTCATGCGCGAAGGCACGCCCAAGGGGTTAAGAACGATATCGACGGCCGTCCCGGTGTCATGGAAAAATGGCATGTCTTCAATGGGCAAAATACAGGAGACAACCCCTTTGTTCCCATGGCGACCGGCCATTTTGTCACCGACGTTGAGCTTACGTTTCACCGCCACATACACCTTGACCATCTTGATGACCCCAGGCGGCAAATCATCACCTTCGGTGACTTTGCCTCGCTTTTGATCATAGATGTTCTTGATGTATACCACCTGATTTTCATAGTGTTCAAGAAGTTGATCGATTTCATCGTTCACTTCTCGTGTAGCGAATACGCCGGCAAGCTTTTTGACGGGAAGCACCTGCAGAATATCTTCGCGCAGGGGCTGGTTGGCTTCGAGAAGCACTTCACCTTTTCTGTGTCCCATGATTGTTGTGGCAACAATCTTTCCACCAGCTATGGCCCAAATTTTCTCACGCGTTGTCACGTTGAGAGCGGCGATCTGCGACTCTTCTTTGACATCAAGTTTGTTGAGTTCAAAATCTTCAATCGACTTGGTGCGCTCGTCTTTGTCACCACTGCGCCGGTTGAAAACGCGAACATCAATGACCGTCCCTTCGATTCCGGGCGGCACCTTAAGCGAAGTATTTTTCACATCCCGGGCTTTATCTCCGAAGATCGCCCGAAGCAATTTTTCTTCCGGCGTTAACTGCGTTTCACCCTTCGGCGTGATTTTCCCAACCATGATATCATCAGGCTTCACCTTGGCGCCAATGCGAATAATGCCGCAATCGTCAAGGTCTTTCAGCATTTCTTCGCCCACGTTGGGAATGTCTCGTGTGATTTCTTCCGGTCCCAACTTGGTATCACGGGCAACAACTTCGAATTCTTCGATATGCACGGACGTGAAAACATCTTCTTTCACGACGCGCTCAGAAATGAGGATCGAGTCTTCGTAGTTGTATCCGCACCACGGCATAAAGGCGACAAGCAGGTTCTTACCCAAGGCCAATTCGCCATGTTCAATACCAGGACCATCGGCCAGAACGTCGCCCTTCTTGATCTTTGTGCCAACAGGCAGGCGGGGACGTTGACCAAAACACGTATTTTGGTTGGATTTATGAAACTTCTGCAGTTCGTAGGCGCGTACTCCGCCGGTTTCAGGGTAAATATCCCCTTCATACCGCACCACAAAACGCTCGGCATCGACGAAAAAGATTTCGCCATCGGCCTCAGCTAAAAGACAGGCACCCGAGTCACGGGCCACTGGCCCTTCCATCCCGGTACCGACAAGTGGTCTATCGCAACGCAACAACGGCACAGCCTGACGTTGCATGTTGGATCCCATGAGCGCCCGGTTGGCGTCATCGTGTTCCAAGAAAGGAATAAGTGCAGCAGAAATCGAGACAATCTGACTCGGCGAGATGTCCATTAAGGTTACGTCTTCGGGCAACTGCGTAATTAAGTCGCCTTTCACACGTGCACTAACGAACTCATGTTTAAAGCGCCCATCGTCATCGAGCTCGGTGTTGGCACCGGCAATGACTTCATCGGCTTCGCGTGTCGCATCCAGATACTTAACGTCCTCAGTAACCACTCCATCTTTCACGACACGATACGGAGTTTCGATGAACCCGAAGTCGTTAACACAGGAGTAGGTTGTCAAAGAAACGATAAGACCAATGTTCGGTCCTTCCGGAGTTTCAATCGGGCAGATACGACCGTAGTGTGAAGTGTGCACGTCGCGAACTTCAAAACCGGCGCGTTCGCGTGTCAGACCACCAGGTCCCAGAGCGGACAAACGACGTTTGTGAGTCACTTCGGACAAAGCATTGGTCTGGTCCATAAACTGGGACAACTGTGACGTGCCGAAAAATTCCTTCAGCACAGCCGCGACTGGCTTCGGGTTGATCAAGTCATGCGGCATGAGCGTCGCAACTTCCTGCAGGCTCATGCGCTCCTTAATCGCCCGTTCCATACGAACAAGACCGATGCGGTATTGGTTCTCGACGAGTTCACCGACCGGACGAACACGACGGTTCCCCAAGTGGTCGATGTCATCAGCAGGTCCGTGGCTGTCCTTCAACCAGGTCAGATGCTTAACCGAACGCAAGATGTCGTCATTGGACAATGTGCGGTGATCGAGAGGCAAATCCAAGTTCAGACGTACATTGAGTTTGTACCGGCCAACTGGCGACAGATCGTAGTAGTCGGGATTGCGAAAAAGATTTTCAAAAAAGTTGGCCGCAATTTCAGGGGTCGGAGGCGAACTCGGACGCAGGCGACGATAAATCTCAACCTGTGCCCCGATCATGTCGACGGTCTTGTCGAGAATAAGCGTATCGCGCATAGACGATGATACATCAATGCCGCGCGTATACAGCACAGGAATACGGGTGTTTTCTGACTCTTTAATGCTTTCGATGATTTCCGGGGTCAATTCATCGCCAGCTTCAGCCAAAATTTCACCAGTTTCAGGGTCAACGACATCGTCAGCAACAAAAGAACCAGGAAGAAATTCCGGCTCGATTTCCATCGTCTCAACATTGGCTTGCATCATAAGACGCCAGCCGCGCTTGTTGATCATCTTGCCTTCGGCGATGATGACGTTGCCATCTTTGTCCACGATATCAGCGATCGCTTTTTCCTTCCGGAAAAAATCTTCGTGAATTTCGCGAAAAACCTTGTCGCCTTCAAGACGGTAATACTCGGTTTTATAGAAGTATCCAAGGATATCGGCTTTCGACATGCCCATTGCCTTAAACAAGATGGTGGCGGGCATTTTTCTGCGACGGTCAATACGAACGTGCAAAATATCTTTGTGATCGAAATCGAAATCAAGCCAGGAGCCACGCATGGGGATGATACGGCATGAGTACAACACCTTGCGGGAGGTATGACTTTTGCCGGAATCATGTTCGAAAATAATACCGGGCGAACGCTGCAATTGGTTGACGATAACACGTTCGGTGCCGTTGATGATAAACGTGCCCTTTTCAGTCATAAGGGGCACGGTACCGAAATAAATGACCTGTTCCTTGATATCGCGAATGGTCCGGTTTTCGGTTTCTTCGTCAACGTCATAGACCACCAATCGCACTTTGATGCGAAGCGGAGCCTCGTAGGTCAATCCTTTGGTGATGCATTCGGCCTGATCGTACTTGGGCTCCCCGATCTCGTAGCTTACGTATTCAAGGCTGGCTGTCTTGTTAAAATCCTCAATGGGAAAAACCGACCGAAAAACGCCTTCGAGACCGACGTCTTCCCGGCTGGCCGGAGAAACATCACGCTGTAAAAAAAGCTCATAGGAATCGACCTGCAAATTCAGCAGGTGAGGAATGGCCAGCGTGTTTTTGATTTTTCCGAAAGTTTTGGTAAGCTGCGTCATTTTTCCCTCTGGGATGGTGGTTTGGCGACGGGCGAAACCGTTTCAGCAAGCCAAGGACGTCTTAATATGTGTCCATCCGTCGGCTTCGGGGCAAGGGGGATCAAAATCGTTGCCGTATGCAGGGTCAAAGACCATAAATCGCAGAAAGGGGAAAAGAGCGCACCTCTCCCGCAAGCGGGGGTGCGCTCTTTTGAACCGATACAAAACAGAAGAATCGGGTTACTTGATTTCGCTTTCAGCTCCGGCTTCATCCAGCTGCTTCTTGGCTTCCTCAGCTTCACCCTTGGAAATGCCTTCCTTGATGGTGGAGGGCAGCTCGTCAACCTTGGCCTTGGCTTCTTTGAGGCCCAGACCGGTCAAAGCGCGAACAACCTTAATAACAGCGATTTTGTTACCGCCAGCGCTCTTCAGGACGACGTCGAATTCAGTCTTTTCTTCTTCAGCAGCAGCAGCTTCGCCCCCAGCAGCAGGAGCAGCAGCAACAGCAGCAACAGGAGCGGCTGCAGAAACACCGAACTTCTCTTCGAGTTCTTTGATGAATTCAGAGAGTTCGAGAACGGTCATGTTCGCAATAAAATCAACAACTTGTTCTTTGGTAACATCGGCCATGGGATGGTCTCCTTTTCGGCTAATTCTTTGACTTGTGTCGAGATTAGGCGGCTTCTTTTTGATCCTTGACGCCGTTTAAGACATTCAACATTCCGCGAATAACGTTCGCCATCAAGCTGACGAAGTTGGTCGGAACGGCGTTCATGGTGCCGAGGGTCTTGGCAAGTAATTCTTCTCTGCTCGGCAGCTTGGACAGGTTCTTGAGACCGTCAGTATCAATGAGCTGACCCTGCAAGCTGGCCGTTTTGAGAACAAACTTCTTATTTCCCTTAGCGTATTCCACCAACACCTTTGCGCACGATACAGGATCGTCGTATCCAAAAGCGACAGCGCAGTTTTCCTTGAAGGAATCCTTGAGCACCTCATGCTGTCCGTCGGTCACTGCGATTCGGGCCAAGGTGTTTTTGACAACCTGGTAGTCTACTCCGCTCTCACGAAGTTTGCTGCGCAGGATAGTCAATTCCTCCACCTTCAGGCCCTTGAAATCGGTGACGACGGCAATGCTCGCGCGATCAGCCTTTTCTTTGAGCGCCTCAATGATTTCGGCTTTTTGAGCGCGTTGCACGTATTGCCTCCTCCAATTTCAGGTTATCAAGGCAGAAGTCGGAGCCAAAGCGCGGTCTCGGCAGGAAATTAAGGAGTGTTTCATCCACCTGCTTTCTTTGACTCGCTCCCATGCCTTTGAAATATACTGTGCCGGGAAGACCCAAAAATCTTCCCGGCAAATCGCTTTTAGCCCTCCAGAAAGCGGCGGACAGAAAGCGGATCAATCTGGATACCCGGACCCATGGTGGAGGCCATGGCCAGGGACTTGAGGTACGTACCCTTAGCGGCCGACGGCTTCATACGCATCACGGTCTCAATAAGGGTTTTAAAATTGTCGAGCAGTTTATCTGCACCGAACGATTTCTTTCCAAGGGGCGCATGCAAGACACCGGCTTTGTCAACTTTGAATTCGACACGACCGGCTTTGAGCTCTTGGATGGCGTTGGCAATGTCAAACGTGACCGTGCCGGTTTTGGCGTTCGGCATGAGGCCACGAGGACCAAGCAAACGACCAATTTTCCCGACTTGAGCCATCATGTCAGGCGTTGCAACTGCCTTGTCAAAGTCAAGCCAGCCACCTTGAATTTTTTCGATCAGTTCATCGGCACCGACGAAATCTGCGCCGGCTTCCCGAGCTTCAGCTTCCTTGTCGCCTTTGCAGAAGGCGGCGATGCGCACTTGCTTGCCAAGACCGTGAGGAAGCGTGACTGCTCCACGAACCATTTGATCCGAATGTTTGGGATCGACACCGAGGCACATGGCCACGTCGACTGTCTCATCAAACTTGGCGAAAGCCGACTGCAAAACGAGCTTCATTGCTTCGCTTACATCGAATTTCTGGCTCAGATCAATATCTTTAACCGCATTGCGGTACAGTTTACCATGTTTGGGCATTGTTCTTCCCCTTTTATCCGTAAGCAGCCTAACCGACTACGTCGATGCCCATGCTCCGGGCTGTTCCGGCGATGGTATTGCAAGCGGCTTCCAAGTCTTTCGCGGTCATGTCGGGCATTTTGAGCTTGGCGATTTCCTCAACCTGAGCCATGGTCACTTTCCCGACCTTGTTCTTGTTGGGTTCACCAGAACCCTTGTCAATCTTGGCCGCTTTCAATAAAAGGACAGGCGCGGGCGGCGTCTTTGTAATAAATGTAAAGGAACGATCCTGAAAGACGGTGATTATCACGGGAATAATCATGCCTTTCTGCTCCATCGTACGGGCATTGAACGCCTTGCAGAATTCCATGATATTTACGCCGTGCTGACCGAGCGCGGGACCCACCGGGGGCGAAGGGTTGGCAGCGCCCGCCGGAATCTGCAACTTGATTTTCGCCATTTCTTTTTTGGCCATAACCTACACCACTCCTGAAATTCGTTCGCCTTCAGGCTAATTTTTGCTCACTTGCACGAAATCAAGCTCAACGGGAGTCTGACGTCCGAAAATGGAAACGGACACGCGAAGCTTGCCCTTGTCATAGTTGACGTCTTCGACTACACCATTAAAGCCGCCGAACGGACCGTCGATAACGCGAACGTCGTCGCCGCGTTCGAAATGGAATTTGGGCCGAGGTTGCTCCTGCCGTTTTTCCATCATACTCAAAATTCTTACGGCCTCGCTGTCGCGCATGGGGGTCGGCCTGTTTTTTCCACCCACAAATCCCGTCACACGAGGAATATCCTGTACTAAATGCCAGGAAGCATCATTCATGACCATTTTGACCATGACGTAGCCGGGATAGAATTTCCGGGTGGAAGTTCGCTTTTCCCCCTTCACCAGCTCAATGACTTTTTCGGTGGGAACCACCACTTCTTCGATGAGGCCTTCAGCCTGCCCCGTACGGATCATTTCACGAATAGTCTGTTCGACACGATGTTCGAAACCAGAAAATGCGTGAACGATGTACCACCGCGCCTTGGGTGTCGATTCGCCTTGCAGATCAGGGATGTCGAGATCAGAAATCATGACAATATCAACTCGATCAGCTTAGACAGACTCAGGTCAGTAACACCCAAAAACAGAGAGAACACGACGACGAGAACAAATACGGCAGTGCCGGTGGTAGTCGTCTCCTTACGAGTCGGCCACGTTACTTTTTTGAGTTCGACCTTGGACTCTTCGAAAAATTGCTTGGCTTGGGCGATTTTGCCCGAGATGCCGCCAGCGCTTTCAGACGACGCCTGGGCTTGTACCGGCTTGTTCGTCTGTGCCTTCACGCCCTCTGTCGCGGTCTGCTTGGAGCTTTTGTTTGCCTTTTTTTTGGCCATTTGACTTGCTTCCGAAGGTTTGGACCGTCGTTTTCGGACGCGGCCGTCTTGAGGATGCGTTTACGAAACAGTGCGGCATAAAAAATGGCAGGCCAGGAGGGATTTGAACCCCCAGCCCTCGGATTTGGAGTCCGATGCTCTACCGTTAGAGCTACTGGCCTGCATGAAAGTTCATCAGCGTTACGGCCCCGGCTGTCCCGAGGCCGCACTTAATACTGTGAACGAGCTACTTGGTTTCGCGATGAACCGTATGCTTTTTGTCAAACGGGCAGTACTTCTTCAGTTCGAGACGCCCGGTCGTATTCTTTTTGTTCTTGTTTGTCGAATAGTTGCGTCGCTTGCACTCAGTGCATTGCAACAAGATGTTGATGCGCATGAATTACTCCGTAATCTCCGAAACAACGCCGGCGCCAACGGTACGGCCACCTTCGCGAATAGCGAAGCGCAGACCTTTTTCCATGGCGATGGGGGCGATCAGTTCGACATTGAAAGTGGCGTTGTCGCCGGGCATAACCATTTCCACGCCTTCTTCCAAGGTAACGACACCGGTGATGTCGGTCGTACGGAAGTAGAACTGAGGACGGTAACCCGAGAAGAACGGAGTATGACGGCCGCCTTCTTCCTTGGTCAGAACGTAGACTTCAGCCTTAAATTTCTTGTGCGGGGTGATCGAACCGGGCTTGGCAAGAACCTGGCCGCGTTCGACGTCGTCACGCTTGATACCGCGAAGCAGAGCACCGACGTTGTCACCGGCTTGGCCCTGATCAAGGATCTTACGGAACATTTCAACACCCGTGCAGGTCGTCTTCACGGTGTCGCGGATACCGATGATTGCAATTTCTTCACCGACTTTCAGAACACCACGTTCAATACGACCAGTAACAACAGTACCACGGCCCGAGAT